>JAJDNW010000089.1 GCA_022340465.1 Deltaproteobacteria bacterium
CCGGGTCATAATTGAAGCAGACGCTGTTTCCGATGAGGAGGTCGAAATGAAAGTGTTGGTGAGCGATCAGCTCGGTGAAATCGGGATAAGGATGTTCGAAGAAGAGGAAGGCATATCGGTGGATGTCAAAACCGGCCTCACTCCTGACGAGCTCAAGGAAATTATTGGGGATTACAACGCCCTGGTCATCCGCAGCGCCACCAAGGTGACGGCGGACCTTCTGCAGGCGGCCAAACGATTGAAGGTTGTTGGACGGGCTGGCATAGGCTTGGACAATGTGGATATTCCGGCCGCCACCAAGCAGGGGGTGGTGGTGATGAACACACCGACCGGCAACGTCATTACCACGGCGGAGCACGCCATTTCCTTGATGATGTCGCTGACACGCAACATTCCCCGCGGAACGTCTTCGCTCAAAGCCGGTCGGTGGGACAAAAAGCAACTCCAGGGCAGGGAGGTGTTCAACAAGGTCTTAGGCGTTATCGGCTTTGGCAAGATCGGCTCCATTGTGGCGGACCGGGCCCGTGGGTTGAAAATGAAGGTGGTGGTCCACGACCCTTTCGTCAGGCCTGAACAGATCGAGAAGGCGGGTTTCGAGAGTGTCAGCCTCGAGGAACTGTTTCGCAAATCGGACTACATCACCATTCATGTCCCCAAGATGAAGGAGACCATGGGGCTGATCGACAAAAAGGCCTTCGATCAGATGAAAGACGGTGTGATGCTTGTCAACTGCGCCAGGGGCGGCATGGTCAACGAGGCCGATCTGGAAGAAGCCCTTGCTTCCGGCAAGGTGGCGGGGGCGGCCCTTGACGTTTTTGAAACCGAACCACCGGGGACGTGCAGCCTGGTGGAAAGGGACAACGTTATCTGTACTCCTCATCTGGGTGCGTCGACGCGGGAAGCTCAAACCAATGTGGCGGTAGCCGTTGCCAAACAGATCATCGATTACCTGAAAAACGGCACCATCGTGAATGCCGTGAATGTGCCTTCGGTTACCGGAGAACTGCTTGGTAAAATAGGTCCCTATCTCAACCTGGCCGACCGCATCGGCTGCCTCATGGCCCGCCTTTGCGAGGGGGCCTTCAAGGATATTTCCATCGAGTATGCCGGGGATTTTCAGGGAATCGATTTTACCCCGGTTACCATCAGCCTGCTAAAGGGGCTGTTGACGCCGACGCTGAAGGACGTGGTCAACTACGTCAATGCCGGGGTTATCGCTCAGGACAGGGGCATCAAGGTTTCGGAGACTACCATTGCCGATTCGGATGAGTATATGAATCTGATAACGTTGCGGGCGGTCACCACGGAGACGGAATGCCGTATCGCAGGCACGATATTTGGTAAAAAAAGGCCTCAGATTGTGCGCATCGACGATTTCGAGCTGTCCATGGAACCGGAAGGGTATTTCGCCTATATACGGAATTACAACAAACCAGGGGCGTTCGGCAGTATTACCTCGGTGCTGGGCAGGAATAAGATTAACATCGACCGGATGAACGTGGGCGTGTGCGAGGAAGCCAGCACAAATATCATCTTCCTTTCCACCGACACACCGATCCCCGACGACATACTGGACGAAATCGAGGCCCTGCCGCTGGTGGAAAGTATCAAGCTAGTGGAGCTTTAATATCCGTAGGACTTCTTCCGGCGCACCGATTTCCCGAGGATGATCCCCAGCAGCAAGACGCCGCCACCGATTAGAAACCATCTGGCATTGCTGGTTAGCATGGAAGACTGGCCGGACTGCCTGATGCTTTTCAATTCCTTTTTCAGTTCCTGATTGGACTGTTTCAATTGTTCGATTTCCTGAAGAAGGGCGGAGGCGTTGTCACTCTTTTCTGAAATTGCCGCATTCTGTTTTGAAAGGCTGTTGAAGTCGTCCAGCAGTTTGCTGTACCGGGTTTTCAATGCGTCCAGCTCGTTCCGGGTGGCCTGAGAGGCCTGTTTCTCTTTTTCCATGGCGGTTTCAAGGGTTTGTATTTTAAGCTCATAAACCTGGTCGGAATCGCTACTGCGCGCACCGTCTTGGCCGGTTTGAGAATTTATCGAATCGATATGTGCTTCCAGCCGATCTATTTCCGCCCTGAGATTTTTTATCTCCATCCACTTGGGCTGCTCGGCGAGGATGAACTTTGTTCGTACCCAGCCCTGTTTGCCGTCGGCCGTCCGGACGTGGAGGTGCTCTCCGGCCTCTTCGAGAACTTCCACCGGCGTACCGGCGGTGAGATAGGCCACGACCGGATCGTCGGGAGCGGTTCCTTCACGCACGGAGATAATCAACCGGTCGGAAACGTAGCGCGTGTCGGCCCAGGCGGGTAACGAAACCCCGACAACCGCTGTAAGACAAAAAAGCAACAGAAAGCTGAAAAGCAGATGTTTTGTAAAGGTCATGATCGGAATTCCTCGCTTCTAAATTTGTCCGGCATGCGGCCGCTTAAAATCGGAAATATCAATGGAGATTTGAGTTCTAATCGTAACCACATAATATAAATAATGAAAATTGTCAATTTCCGTATCGACGACAACATCGGCCATTATATACCGGGGGTAAGCATTGCATTTCTCTAACCCCCCATCACCTTTCGGAGGGGCGGGGGCGATCGCTTTGCCGCCAGTTGAAGGATGGGTTTATGGAAAAAAAGTATAGTGAAAAAATAGCCCGGGAACTCGGTCTCGGAACGGAACAGGTGGCCGCCGTAAGCGGGCTGCTTGCCGAAGGGGCGACCGTTCCCTTTATATCGCGTTACCGCAAAGAGGCCACCGGCAGCCTCGACGAGGTGGCGGTGACGGCCGTGCGGGACCGGTTGTCCCAGCTGGAGCAACTGGATGCCCGCCGTCAGACGATTTTGGATTCGCTGGATAAGCACGGTCATCTGACCGATGCGCTGGCGGCGGAGGTGCTGTCGGCGGAAACCCTTTCATCGCTCGAAGACCTGTATTTGCCTTACCGGCCCAAGCGCAGAACCAGGGCGACCGCAGCCAGGGAAAAGGGGCTGGAGCCATTGGCACAGCAGATTTTCGAACAAACGGGCAACCTTCCCGAAGGGGTGGTTAAAAGCTACATCGATCCGGAAAAGGGGGTTGAAGCGGAGGAGGATGCCTTGTCCGGCGCCAGGGACATCATCGCCGAATGGGTCAACGAAGATGCCGATGCGCGCGCCCGCCTGAGGGAGCTGTTTCTTGCGAAGGGACGCATTGAGAGTAGGGTTGCCACGGGTAAGGAAGGCGACGCAGCCAAATACAAGGATTATTTCGACTGGCAGGAGCCGATTTGCCATGCGCCGTCCCACAGGGTGCTGGCCATGTTGCGGGGAGAACGGGAGGATTTGCTCAACATAACCATGGCGCCCCCTGAGGAGGAGGCCCTCGATTTGTTGTGCGATCGGTTCGTCAAGGGGGACGGCGTCGATTCGGCGCAGGTGCGGCTAGCCGTTCAGGACAGTTACAAAAGGCTCCTGTCGCGGTCCATGGAAACGGAAACGAGGTTAGCTGTAAAAGAGCGTGCCGACGAGGCGGCCATCAAGGTGTTTGCCGACAACCTGCGCCAGTTGCTGCTGGCGCCACCATTGGGATCGGCCAGGGTCATGGGCATCGATCCGGGCTATCGTACGGGGTGCAAGGTTGTCTGTCTCGACCGACAGGGCAAGCTGCTCCACCACGAAACGATATATCCCCACACCTCGGAAAAGAAGGCGCTTCAGGCTGCCGAAAGCGTGCGCACCCTCTGTCGGCAGTTCAGGGTCGAGGCCATCGCCGTCGGTAACGGAACCGCCGGCCGCGAAACCGAAGCTTTTGTAAAGGAGCTGGGGATCGAAGACGTTCGGATCCTGATGGTCAGTGAAAGCGGCGCTTCGGTTTACTCGGCTTCCGAAACGGCCCGGGCGGAGTTTCCGGATCTCGACTTGACCTTCCGCGGGGCGGCCTCCATCGGCAGGCGCCTAATGGACCCTCTGGCGGAGCTGGTAAAGATAGACCCCAAATCCATAGGCGTGGGACAGTACCAGCACGACGTGGATCAACAGATGCTGAAACAATCCCTGGATGACACGGTCATAAGCTGTGTCAACGCCGTGGGGGTGGACGTCAACCGGGCCAGCGCCCAGCTGTTGACCTATGTTTCAGGGCTGGGGCCCCAACTTGCCAGGAATATCGTCGCGTTCCGCGATGAAAACGGACCATTTCTATCGCGGCGGCAGCTAACGGGGGTACCGCGTCTGGGCCCCAAAGCCTTTGAACAGTGCGCCGGTTTTCTGCGCATACCCGGCGGCGGTCACCCCCTGGACGAAAGCGCCGTGCACCCTGAAAGTTACCACATTGCCGAAGCCATGGCCGGCGATTTGGGCTGCACCCTCAAGGCATTGATGGCGGACAGTTCCCTGAGAGACAGGATAAGGCTGGAAACGTACGTTTCCGAAGCGGTGGGACTGCCCACGCTCAACGACATCCTGGCCGAACTGGCCAAGCCCGGCCGGGATCCCCGCGAGACCTTCGAGGTCTTCGAATTCGCTCCCGGGATAAACACCATTTCCGACCTTGCGGAGGGCATGCGGCTGCCGGGAATCGTCACCAACGTGACCGCCTTTGGCGCTTTCGTCGACGTGGGGGTCCATCAGGACGGGCTGGTGCACATCAGCCAGCTGTCAGACCGGTACGTAAAAGACCCCTCCACGGTGGTAAAAGTGCAGCAAAGGGTGTCGGTGACCGTGCTGGGGGTCGACCTCGAGCGCAAACGGATATCCCTTTCCATGAAGGGGGCTCGCCGAGACGACCGTCCAAAACCAAAACAGAAAAAGCCGGCCGGGAAGCGAACACGACCGACACCCGGGCCATCGGCAAAGAAGCCCTCACCAGGAAATGGGAAAAGGAACAAAACCCCATTCAACAATCCGTTTGCCGAGTTGTTGAAAAAATAAATTTTCGGATCTATAACCAATAACAAGGTAAAAGCCTGCCGGCCGGGGCGGTATTATTCCTCGGCAATCGCTGTGCCTTATGTTGGGTTATAGACCCGTAAATTTTCTTAAAACACAATTTGCATAGCGTATTGACATTGTTCGACCCAAACGGGTATTCACTTGGCTGATATTTTGAAAATTTATGCGGTCGAAGACAGAACACCACGGGTTTACCCGTGGATGAATGAGCCCATCCAAGCATTCACGCGAAAGCTTGCCTTTCGGTGTGAATGATTGGTCGGCCAACGGACGTAACGGTTAGGACCCCGGGTTTACCCGGGGGAATCTATTTCTAGGGAACACACATGGCTACCGGTGCCTGCGGCATAAATTGCGACGTGTGCAGGTTGAACCTGCGCGGAACCTGTTCCACTTGCGGGAGCGGTCGGAGCGAGGAGGGACAACGTAAACTTGCCGCTCAGGAGCGGATATTGGGGGCGCCCTGCAGCATTTTAGCCTGTGCGGCCTTGAACCATATCGCCTACTGTTTGAGGGACTGCAGCGCCTTTCCCTGTGAAAATTTTACCGGCGGAACCTACCCGTTCAGCGACGGGTTCTTACAGATGCAGGCAAGACGGAGAAAGGAGAACGCCCGAGCCCGGGCGCCCTACGGTGGAAACGTCGACGTTCCGGACGCCTTCTGGGAAGATCTGGCACAAAAGGATCTGTCCATTCTATGCGAAGCGGCAGGCGCGGTTTTCGAGCCGCCTTCCGGCGTGATTATGCCGTTTTTGAACGAGGAGATCCGCGTCGATGTGCTGCAAAGAAGACTGCGACGTCACAGCGGGCACGGGTGGTTGGATTGGGGGCACCCCTACCTGGAATTGATGTCGCTTGCCTATTTGTTGCAGGTGACCCACAGCGGTTTGAGGAACGAGATGGTCGGCGTCATGGATTTGAAGGATGCCCACTTTTTTCAGGGACCGCATGCCATTGACACCACCTCGCTTGTCAAAAGATACGGCGAGGATTCCAAGGCCTTTCAACAGGCCGGCAAACGCCTGGGCGGGGAACCGCTGGAAACGGCCGACGCCGCCTTCGCCCTGAAGCCGTTTCCCAAGGTCCCCATCTATTATCTTCTGTGGGCGGGTGACCAGGAGTTTCCGGCCAAACTCTCCATCCTGTTCGACAGAAGCATCGAACGCCACCTGTCGGCCGACGCCATCTGGGGGATCGTGGGGCTGGTGTCGGACGCACTCTTGAATGTCTGATAACGTCGTTGGTGATGATTGGAGATTGGGATAGCGGGTTCATCGGGTTATTTGGGTTAGCGCGTTTATTGGGTTACTTGAGTTGCTTGGGTTAGCGGGTTTGTGGGTTTGCCTTTAGATCAACAAACACAACGAACTCAATAAACGCAACAAACTCAAAAAATACCATAAACTCAATACGCTTTTATTTGCAATGCAACCAGCAGCGGGAGACCCCATGCATCTCAACCGTATTTCGATTCTGGCCGACCAGTTTCCCACCCATGACCGGTATCCTTTTACACTCGACCTTTTGCATCAGACCGGAAAGATCGACCTTAACAAACCGGTGACCTTCTTCATCGGTGAAAATGGCACCGGAAAATCGACCCTGCTCGAAGCGATTGCCAATCGCAGCGGTTTTCACATCTGGCGGGGCGTCAAGCGGTCACGCTACGAAGTCAACCCCTGGGAGGATGAACTCTATCGATTCATCCGCTTGGCATGGACCGACGGCATGGTTCCCGGCTCCTTTTTTGCGGCGGACATTTTCCGTAATTTTGCCAAGAACCTCGACGAGTGGTCGGCTGCGGACCCCGGCATGCTCAGATACTTCGGGGGCAAATCCCTCATGTCGCAATCCCACGGGCAATCGCTGATGTCATTGTTCAAAAGCCGGTACAAAATCAAAGGCCTCTATCTCCTCGACGAACCGGAAACGGCCCTGTCGCCCAGGAGTCAGCTGGAGCTATTAGCGGTTTTGCGGGCCATGAGCAGCCAGGGACACGCCCAGTTCATCATCGCCAGCCACAGCCCCATTCTTTTAGCCTGCCCCGGGGCCGATATCCTCAATTTCAACCGGGCGCCGCTCGCCTCCATTGCCTACGAAGACACCGAATACTATCGAATATACAAAGATTTTTTAAACAACAGAAATGAATTCTTATCTTCGTGACACGAAGAGCTGGCATCGAAGCGTCAGAACATGTGCATACGAAGATGTTCTGGATAAGGGAACATTCATTTCTAAATATTTGTCTTGACAAATTTAGGCGAAGTACCTAAAAAAGCTTTAATATAACTAAAATATAGCTAATTTATAGCCATATTGCCGGTTGCCGTACGTCCGTCCCCGGTGAAAACAGCCATCCTTCAATTTCGGTTAACGGACCGGTTTCAAACGGCAATCAGGACGTCACCGGCGCATGGCTGCGATATTGGGGGGGGAGAAGACCATGCGGTACGCAGAAACAGGATTCAATCTGGAAATCGATTTGACCCGGGGCAACATCGAAAAGGTCGCCACCGACCCGGGAGATATCGAGCGGTACCTGGGCGGCCTGGGAACCAGCGCAAAAATCATGTGGGACAGGGTTCCGCCGGAGATCGAGGCGTTTTCACCTGACAACCTGCTGATTTTTGCCGCCGGACTTTTGTGCGGCACGCCCGCCACCGGGTGCAACCGCACGATTGTCACCACCATATCGCCCCAGACAAAGCTGATGGCCTTCTCCATGATGGGGGGCTTCTGGGCGCCGGAGCTGAAGTACGCCGGCTACGACAAGGTGATTCTCCGCGGCAAATCACCCAACCTGGTGTATTTGTGGATAAACAACGACAAAGTGGAGATCCGGGATGCATCCCACCTGAAGGGAAAGGGGGCCAATGAAACGGCACAACTCATCAGGAACGAGCTGAAGGAGCCCAAAGCCCAGGTGGCGGCCATCGGTCTGGCCGGCGAGAACCGGGTGTTTTACGCGTCCATCGAACAGGGGCGGTCCAGCGCCAGTCGCGGCGGTATCGGCGCCGTCATGGGCGACAAGGGGGTCAAAGCCATCGTGGTGCGGGGGACCAATGACATTTATGTGTCTCAACCCGCCGAATACCTGGAGGAATGTCAACAGGTGCTGGAATATATCAAATTTCGGCAGGACCACCCGATTCCAGGGGTAATCCCCATTTTATCCGTCCTGGGCTCACCGCAGGAAATGATGATCCATGACGAAAAATGGCACACCGAGAATTTTTCCTGGGGCAATTCCCGCGTGCGGCGCAAGGGTTTTTGGACGGATGATGTGGCCGTGGAGTGGAGAGAGACGCTGGACAACGCCCGGACCAGGATGATCAGTTGCTACAACTGCCCCCTGAAATGCGGGGCGACCTTGAACATGCCGGGGATGCCGGCTTACATGATGAAGTGCTTCACCAAGCTGACCTACACCATGGCGGCCATGTCCAACCTGGAGTTCGGATTGACCATCGCCCAGAAGGCAACCGAATACGGGGTAGACGGGTATTCGGCTCCCCAGGTGATGGCCTTTGCCCTGGAGTTGTACGAGAACGGCATCCTGACGGATGACGACCTGGAAGGGATGCCGGAGGGGAACGAGGAGCGGTTTTTCTGGTTGCTGGACAGGATTGTGCACCGGGAAGGGATCGGGGATGTGCTGGCCAACGGTACCTACTGGGCGGCCAAGGAGATCGGCAACGGCGCCGAAGATTATGCCCACAACAACATCAAGAAGCACGAGCAACTGCCCCTCAAACTGGGCATGCTGAATCCCATCTACTTTCTCATGTACTGCACCGGTGAGAAAATCAACATCACTCAGATCGAAGGGCAGTTTCCGCAGGCGCCTTTCCCCAAAAGGGAGCACCGCGAAAAGTTTGTCAAAGACTGGTTTCAGGTGCCCGACGACAAGTTCAAGCAGTATTTCCTGGATTGGGAGCCGCGCGGTGAGAATTCGATGCCGTATTACCCCACCGTCGAAATGACCTGTGACATTGTCGACTGGATGGAAAAGATGCACTACATCGACGACGCCCTGGGCATGTGCGCGGGCTTGTCCTCGTTTCATCTGAAGCCGCCGTATCACATCCACAATTATCCCAAATTCATCACCTACGGGGCCGGTGTGGAGATGGATGAGGAGCGGCTGACCCTGGCCGCCAAACGCTACCGGACGCTGGTCAGAGCCATCAACATCAGGAGGGGGATGCGCAGGAAGGACGAGAAGCCCCCCGAGGACCACTGGCAAAAAAGAATTCCGGAACTCGAGAAAGAGCTTCTGGACACCTATTACGCCTACAAGGGATGGAACGAAGAGGGAATTCCCACGCTAGAATCCCTGCAGATGTTGGGACTGGATTATGTGGGTGAGGATTTCATAAAAAGGGGCATTCTCGAGGAAAAGCATGGCGCGTGATCCGGCTGGGAAGAGAAATCCGGCTGTGGGGGACGGCGGCTGAACGCCGCAATACTAGGTCGGCTGATCTGAGCTCGACTTAGGGGGTATAAACAGGTGCTAGGGGGACAATAGCGGTGGGTGACAAAGTGAAGAAAACCATCAAGACCATCAGGGTGGACGTGGACAAGTGCAACGGCTGCCGGGCCTGCGAGGTGATCTGCTCGGCCTTTCATGCCGAACCGAAATACAGTTCGAACAATCCGGCCAGGTCGCGCATCCGGGTAATCCGCGAGCCGTATACGGACATATATGTTCCGGTGTACGCCGGCGAGTACACCCCCGCGGAATGTGCCGGCAGGGATAAATACACCATCGACGGCAAGGAATACGACGAATGCGCCTTCTGCCGTGCGTCTTGCCCGTCCCGAACGGAGTTCAAGGAGCCCGATTCCGGGCTTCCCTTGAAATGTGACATGTGCGAGGGCGAAGAAGAACCCTTGTGTGTCAAATGGTGCCTGGCCGATGCACTCATTTACGAGGAGAGAGAAGAGGAGGTCGATGAACAGGAAGAACTGGAGGAGCTGGAAGTCGGCCTGGAATCGCTGGTCAATCGATACGGCCTGGAACAGACCCTGGATGCCGTCGCACGATTGAAGAAGCTTGACAAATCAAAGTGAAACGCATACAGCTACAAAATAGCTACAATAAAGCTACAATGATTTTTGTTGAGGCGGATTGATCCGTGGTGCAACTTTCAACCAACGACGAGGTAATCGATAAATGGGAAACGAACTGATTCCGGAACCCGTTTTGCAGCAAAGCTTCAACCAATTGGAAAACCGCAATTTTGCAGATGTGCTGGTTGTCGGCGGTGGGATCAGCGGCATTCAGGCTTCCCTGGATCTTGCCACTGCGGGGTTCAGGGTCTGCCTGGTGGAAAAAGCCCCGAGCATCGGCGGTCACATGGCACAACTGGACAAGACCTTTCCGACCAATGACTGTTCCATGTGAATTCTGGCACCTAAACTGGTCGAGGTCGGCCGGCATCCAAACATTGAAGTGCTTTCCTACACAGAGGTGAAAAGCGTCGAGGGGGAGGCGGGCAACTTTACCGTCGTGTTGAACAAGAAACCCAGATACATCAAGGAAGAGATATGCACGGGTTGCAATACTTGTGTCGAATATTGCCCGGTATCGTATCCCGACCAGTATAATCAGGAGATATCGGACAACAAGGCCGTTCACATCTATTTCGCACAGGCCGTCCCCCTGGTTGCCTATATTGACGAGAGCTGTCTGTATTTAAAAGAGAACAAATGCCATATCTGTGAAAATGTCTGCAAAAATGATGCGATTGATTTAAAGCAGCAACCCGAGAAAAGAGAAATAAAAGTTGGCGCCATAATCCTGGCGCAGGGTATTGAGCCATATGATGCCAGGTTGAAAGCGGAATACCGTTACGGTCAATATGATAATGTCGTCACCAGTATGGATTATGAACGTCTGCTGTGTGCAACCGGGCCATATGACGGTGAAATACTACGAAAATCAGATCTGAAACATCCGCATAAGATAGCATGGATTTCATGCGTAGGCTCCAGACAGGCTGCCGAAGGCGCCCATAGTTACTGTTCCGGTGTTTGCTGTACGTACGCCCAAAAACAGGTGATCCTCACAAAAGAGCATGACGCTGGGGCGGAATGCGTCGTTTTCCATAACGATATTCGCTCCTTCGGAAAAGATTTCGAGCGGTTCTACCAAAGGACTGCAGATCTTCCGGGGGTTCGCTTTGTTAAAAGCTATGTAACCATAGAAAAAGAGATACCCGGGACCAAGAATGTCGTCATTACGCACTGGACGCCTGAAGATGGCCTGATAGAAGAAACCTTTGATATGGTGGTACTGAGTGTGGGCTTAGCACCCCCTGCGAATGTGAAAAACATCGCCGATACATTCGGCATCGAACTCAGCGATCACGATTTTGCAAAGTTACAGCCGGCGAGTCCCATGCAGACTACCAAGCCGGGTATATTTGTGAGCGGAGGCCTGCAAGGGCCGCTGGATATTCCGGAATCCGTATTCAGCGCCAGCGGTGCCGGTTCCCAGATTGGCGAACTGCTTAATTTCAGACGTGGTTTTCTTTCCAGGGAAAGAACCTATCCGGAAGAAAAGGATGTATCCGAAGAAGAGCCGAAAATCGGGGTATTTGTTTGTCACTGTGGAGCCAATATCAGCAGGGTTATAGATGTTCCCGACACGGTTGAATACTGTAAGAAATTGCCATATGTCGCTCATTCTCAACAGCAGATTTTCTCTTGTGCCACAAACTCTGCTAAAGAGATAACGGATACGATAAAGGAAAAAGGGTTGAACCGGGTAGTCGTGGCCGCGTGCTCGCCGAGAACCCTCGAGCCGTTGTTCAGAGATACGCTGCGAGAGGCCGGGATTAATCAATACTATTTCGAAATGGCTAATATCAGAGAGCATAATTCCTGGGTACATGCAAAAGAGAAAGAAAATGCCCTGGATAAGGCAAAGGATATTATCCGGATGTCGGTTGCCAGGGTCGCTCAGTTAGAGCCATTACAGGAATACGATTTACCGGTAAACAAAGCGGCGCTGATTGTCGGCGGCGGCGTTGCGGGCATGACGACAGCCCTTTCCATCGCCAATCAGAGACACGAAGTTTATCTCGTTGAAAAAGAAAAAGATCTTGGCGGTACAGCCCGAAATATCCATTCGACGTTAGAAGGCCTGGACGTCCAGGCGTATCTGCATGAACTGATCCGGAAAATATACGAGCATCCGCTGATCCATGTATATCACAATGCAGCGATTACCCAGGCAGATGGCTACATCGGTAATTTTACAACTACGGTTACATCCGATAGGGGGGAAACAGCGATAAAGCACGGCGCAACGGTTCTCGCTATCGGAGCCGATGTTTACACCCCGACTGAATATCTCTATGGCCGGAACGAGAGGGTCATGACCCAACTTGAACTGGAAAATGGGATAGCCAATGGGGATGAGAAGGTTGTCAATGCGCAGAATCTGGTAATGATTCAGTGCGTCGGATGCAGAAATGAAGAAAGAAATTACTGCAGCCGCGTCTGTTGCAGTGAATCCGTAAAAAATGCCCTTGAGTTGAAAAAGATAAATCCAGAGATGAATATATATGTTCTGTACAGAGACATGCGGACATATGGATTCAATGAGGATTATTACAGGGAAGCAAGAGGCAAGTCGGTAAGGTTCATCCGCTACGTACCGGATGATCAACCCGTGGTTGAGGTAAGCGGCAACGGGTCCCTGAGAGTTACCGTAACGGATCAAACCTTAAAGCAAAAGGTATCCATAGATGCCGATGCACTTTCTCTGGCTGCCGCGGTTATTCCATCAAAATCAACCGATGAAATTGCCGGATTGTTCAAGGTCACCGAAAGCCCCGACGGTTTTTTCAAAGAGGCCCATGTAAAGCTGCGTCCGGTCGACTTTGCGACGGATGGTGTTTATCTATGCGGCATGGCGCACTATCCTAAATTTATCCAGGAAACAGTCAATCAGGCCTATGGGGCGGCCGGTAGGGTGCTGACGCTGCTATCGCATGATATCGTAACCGCATCCGGGTCTGTGTGTGAAATAAATGAAAAGATGTGTATGGGCTGTGGGGCCTGTGCCGACGTGTGCAGTTATGGTGCTCTGAATCTTAAAAACACCAAACAGGGCCAAAAAGTAACCATTAACCCTGTTCTTTGTAAAGGCGACGGCCTTTGCAATACCGTCTGTCCAACCGGCGCGATTTCGCTCAAGCATTTTACGGATGCAGAGATTATCTCAGAAATCGACGCGTTGACAAATGAAGAGCAGGTAGATCTAAAACAAAGCTCTGCAGCCTAGATGACAGCCTGAGCACAAACGCGACAAAGGTACATGGAAGGTTGGTACGATGAGTACAGATTTTAAATTCAAGCCGAAAATATTGGGTTTTGCATGCAATTGGTGAGCATACGGCGCTGCTGACCTGGCTGGAGTTTCCAGACTGCAACATGCGACAGATATGAGAATCCTCAGAGTCATGTGTTCTGGAAGAGTTGACATGGCACATGTACTCAGAGCGTTCTCGAATGGAATGGACGGCGTATTTATCGGTGCCTGCCATTTAAATGAATGCAATTATATGACACATGGCAATTTTACTGCCATGAATATGGTGCTTCTGGTTAAAAAGATCATGGAACGCATTGGCCTCGATCCGGATAGATTAAGAATGCAGTTCATTTCTAGTGCGGAAGCGAATGTATTTGTTGAATCGACAGACAGTTTCATTGAAAAAATAAAGGCATTGGGCCCTCTCGGTTCAAATGAAGGCTTGGATGATCAAAAAATTAAGTCAGAGCTGGCCCGGGTTGAAAAATTGGTCCCCTATATAAAGATAGCGACAAAAGAGAAGTTGACGAACCGCTTACATCAGGATCAATATGAAGGCTATTTTACCGCAGATGAAATAGCGAAACTGTTTAGTGAAGCGCCGACATATTATATTGAACCTGATAAGTGTCAGGCATGTATGATTTGTGCAAGAAGATGTCCTGCTGAAGCGATTGTCAGCGCAAAGCAGGAGGTACATGTAATTGACCAGGACAAATGTATAAAATGCGGAACTTGTTTCGACGTCTGCCCGACCAAGTTTTCGGCCATAATAAAACTTGTCGGACAACCAGCCCCTCCGCCGCCTCCTGAAGGGCAGAGAGCCGTTGTCAAAAAGAAGAAAAAGAAGGAGGCTGCCTAGACCATGACTGAAGCGGCGATCAAATTAGATGAGAGCGGTTCTAAGCTCACGGATCTCGTCTGTGCGGTGGGAGGCGTAGACGTCAACTACTGCTACCAGTGTGGCAAATGTGCTACCGGTTGTCCCGTTGCATATGCGATGGATCTTGTGCCCACACAGCTTATGCACGCCATTCAGCTCGGACTAACGGAGGTCGTTTACAAAAGCAAAACGATGTGGTTGTGCGCCTCATGCTTAACTTGCAGTACCCGTTGTCCTCAGGATATAGATATCGCCGAGACCATGAATACCATAAAAATTCTGATGTATCGCGACGGAAAGGAACCGCAGATCCCGGATGTACTAAAATTCAACAAGAGCTTTGTCCAAAACGTGAATTGGTTTGGGCGTCTTTATGAATTGGGTATGGTTGGCATGCTTAAACTGAAGACAGGAAAATTTACAGAAGACATGGCAATGGGGATAAAGATGCTTAAAAAGGACAAGTTCAATCTTTTTCCCAGGTTTGAAGGCGGCCGAACCGTGCGCAAAATAATAAAACGCGTGAAAAAGCAGGAAAAGGCATGAAATACGGTTATTATCCGGGGTGCTCACTTCACTCGACGGCACAAGAGTTTGACAAATCATTAAAAGTCGTTTGCAATAAGCTGGACGTTGAGCTGGTTGAACTTGACAAATGGGTTTGCTGCGGAGCCAGTGCTGCTCACAACCTTTCCCAACTGATGGCAATCGCATTGCCAATGGCCAATCTAGCACTTCTGCCCGAGATGGAGTTGGAAGAGGTTATAATCCCATGTGCAGCCTGTTTTTCCAGGTTCAAAATAGCTCAGCACAGCATAAAAACGGATAAAAAGATCAAAAGAGAAGTGGTGGAAGTGATTCATAAGGATTGCAACGATGAGGCCAGGGTGATCCACCCCCTAACGATCTTTGATCAGGAACCTTTGATTTCCCGAATACCAGCGCTTGTGGAACGAAATCTTAGAGGACTCAAAGTGGCCTGTTATTATGGATGTCTTTTAACCCGGCCTCCGAAAGTGACCGAATTCGATGTTGCCGAATACCCGATGTCCATGGACAATGTACTCAGAGCTACCGGCATCACCACCGTTGACTGGCCGCACAAAACGAAGTGCTGCGGCGCTTCCTTTGCTCTTTCTAAACCGGACATTGTGGTGAATTTAAGCCACAACGTGATACGGGAAGCCAAGTTGGCAGGGGCAGATGCTATTGCCGTGGCATGCCCAATGTGTCATGCCAATCTGGATACGCGTCAGGATGATATGGAAAAGAAGTTCGGCACCCATCCTCAGATGCCAATTTTGTATTTCACACAGTTTCTGGGTTACAGCTTCGGGATTTCACCCGCGGAACTATATCTTCATAAACATCTGACAGATGCGGAAAAAGTTTTTGAGAAAGTGAAAAAATAGCGACCAAGTCGCGTTGACTACTAATTTGGAATAAATTATTAGATTCAGATTTTTCTTCTCAGATTAATGAAATCGCTGCGGTCGAAGCCGAGGGTTTTAAAAAAAGATAGAAGGTCGGTGGAATCCCAGCGAACGGAGGTGTAGACGTTTTCGATTCCCAGGGCCTCGTAATAACTGAAAAGTTTTTCTCCCAGTTTTTTTCCGACGCCCTGGCCCATATATTCAGGCTTTACCCCTAGGGTGGCAATCCAGGCGCTTTTTTCAATGCCGAACCCCAGCGTCAGGATATAGCTAACCATAAAGCCGACGATCTTTCCTTTGATTTCGGCGACAAAGCAAAGATCTTCATTGCGTTCGGCATGTCTTTGAATGAGCTTTTTGAAATCAGGTTTGACCGGTTTTTGAATGATATCTCCGTAAATATCACTGATTTCGTCTACATCCTTGATTTCCAGTTCCCTTATGAGTAGATCTTCCACAGAATAGATCCTTTGCCTGATTAAACGGTTAATCGATTCTGATGATTTTAACCTGATGCCCGACCCAGTTGGGCGGAAGATAGACCCTGCCGCTGTTGCCGCTTGATTTGACCTTTTTTTCGATCATTTCTTCGCCGTAAATTTCAAACTTGACCTTGCTTGGGGTCATTTCTCTTCCGACGGTCTGATCGTCCGATATTTTGTTTTCAAGTGTCATTTGTCAGAACCCTTTTTCAGCGGTAGTGTCTGCGGTTCAATCCCATTAGAAATACGGCATTTCCCAGATGATGTATCATTGCACAGAATATTGGGAGAGGAATACGTTCAACTTCGGTGATTATTTCTAACGGATTGGTGGTGAATATCATCAATATAGATTCGGGTCAAGATTAAATAGCTGTAATTTAGCTGCAACGTAGCAAAGCAAATGCCCCGGTCCACGGGCCCGGGGCATTTGTTTTGTTGATTTTTTTTCATGGATAAAATAGAGCACCTCAATAACGATACGGAACCGTTTAATAGTAAGCTGAGCGGTTCAAAATTTTAGGGGCATGGTAATTTTATTTATTTTCAACGGATTATAATACTCTTGATTCTTTACTGCCGGCGTAATAAGAGGCGATCGACCCGTACGTTTAAATGGGGTCCAGAGGTCCAAAGCTCATGGGCCATAGCGGATAGCATGCCATGGGCCATGACCTATCAGCTATGAACTCATTCCTCGGATCCTTTTCAGTAACCATTCAAAGACGGTTTTCAGGCGGGGATCGATGCAAACGTACGCGTCTCCCGGAGGAGCCTGTAATATTAGGACCGAGCGCTTAAAGAGTTGGTCAGCTTTGGAGCCCCTGTAACAGTGATTGGAGGTTGGAGCAGAGATATGAACAGAGTGGTAAAAATGTTTCAAGCGGTCGCCGAAGATCCTGAAGCATACGCAAGAGACTGGAAAGAGAAAACAAACAGGCATGTTATCGGCTATTTTTGTTCATATGCCCCCGAGGAGGTCATGCTGGCTGCAGGTGCCCTGCCGTACAGGTTAACCGGCTCGGACAGGCAGATACGGCTGGCGGATTCACATCTGCAGGCTTACAGCTGCAGCCTGGTGAGGAGCGCCATGGAGGATTTGCTCGGCGGACACCTGGATTTTTTGGATGGGACCGTGTTTCCGCACACCTGTGATTCCATTCAGCGGCTTTCGGACATGTGGCGCATGAATGCGAGCCTGACTTTTCACCTGGACGTGGTCATGCCCGTGAAACTCGAGGGCGCGAGCGCTAAAACCTACATGGTAGCGGTGTTGAAGCGCTTCAGGAAGGAGTTGGAAACGGTCACGGGGGCGTGCATATCGGAAGAAAAGCTCATAGCCGCATCGGAAGTCTACAACGGCTTGCGGACAGCGTTGCGAGACATATACAAGTTGCGCAGGACGGCGCCCGGATCGATAGGTGGAAGCGACCTGCTCGCTGTCACCAAGGGGTGTATGGTGATGGATCGCTACGATGCCTTGGGCTTGTTGACCGACCTGAAAAATGAAATCGCAGAGCGGAAAAGAGCCGGTGAAGCCGGGCGGAAGCGAATCGTTCTCGCCGGTGGACTCTGCAACATGCCGGACCTGTTCGACATTATTGAGAGCGCCGGTGGTGTCGTCGTGGACGACGACCTTTGCACGGGAACGCGTTATGCGGATGGCGGGGTGGACACCGGGAAAGAGATCTTTGGCGCCCTTGCCGACAGGTACCTGGAGCGGGCCATATGCCCCGCGAAGCATGCCGGCCTTTACAAGCGGGGAGAACGGCTGGTTCAGATGGTCAGGGAAGGCCGGGCGGACGGTGTCGCCTTCATTTATCTGAAATTTTGCGACCCCCACGCCTTCGACTACCCGTACCTGAAGGCGATGCTGGATGCGGAGGGCATACCGAGCATGCTGTACGAAATAGAGGGCGCATTCCCGTCGGAAGGGCAGTTTCAAACCCGGTGCGAGGCATTCATTGAAATGTTGTAAACGGACCATTATACCCTGATGCTGGCAAGCTGGGTGCTATTATGCCACACCTCGTCTTCAAAACATCATAGACGAACAGCAAGCTGTGCGAGATGTTTTTATCTCTCGCCTGCTCCGCTCGAGCACGCTGAGATCTCAGAGATGGAAAAAAATAAAACCAATCACGAAAGCACGAAAATTTTCATGGTTTTTTTCGTGTTTTTGGCTTTTCGTGTTTTCGTGGATAATGATCTTTATCTTTTCCGGTTTAACCGGGTTAGGAAAAAGGGACATGCCTGATATTGAAAAGGAAAAGAGAAAAATAAAGTCGGTCAAGAAGATGAAAGAGATCATGACCAACTACTATATCGAGGCCAAAACCGCTGAGCAGACAGGCAAAAAGGTTGCCTGGATAACAAGCGGGGGGCCGGTGGAACCATTGATCGCCATGGACGTGATCCCCGTTTACCCGGAAAACCACGGCGCCATGATCGGTGCGTCCAAAATGGGAACGACTCTGTGCGAAAAGGCGGAGCAGATGGGCTACTCCCGCGATCTTTGCTCCTATGCAATGGCGGATATCGCCTGCGCGCCCATTAACGGGGGACCCATAGGGGGGCTGCCCCGTCCGGACATGTTGGTGTGCTGCAACAACATCTGCGGCACGGTCCTGAAGTGGTACGAGGTACAGGCGCGATACTTTCAGGTGCCTCTTTTTATCTTGGACACCCCCGTGTGCCATACTGGATTTTCAAAGGAAGTCAAGGATTATGTGGCGGCGCAACTGAATGAATACATTGAGTTTTTAGAGGTAAACGGCGGCAAGAAGTTCGATTACGATCGATTCCAGGAGGTTGGCAGGTTGTCGCTCGAGGGGCAGCGGATGTGGCAAGCCGTCCTGGACACCACCCTGCACAAACCGTCACCCATGAGTGCTTTTGACGCCTTCATTCACCTGGCCCTGATCGTTACGCTGAGGGGGACTCAGGTGACGGTGGATTATTACAAGACCTTGCTTGACGAGATGAACCAGCGCATTGCCGACGGGGTCTCCGCCGTGCCGGAAGAAAAGTATCGCCTGTTGTGGGACAACATTCCAGTGTGGTTCAAAACGCGGTGGCTATCGGAAAAATTCGCTTCGCATGGCGCCTGCCTGGTGGCGGATACCTACACGTCGGCATGGTCCGGCATGATGGCTTACGTCGACGAGGAAAACTTAATGGACAGCTTTGCCGAAACCTATACGCGCATTTACCTGAATATCGGGGTCGACCAGATGGCGGAAAACGTTCTGAAAATGATTGAAAAGTACGGGGTCGACGGCGTCGTGATGCATTCGAATCGAAGCTGTAAACCCTATTCACTGGGCCAGTATGACACCCAAAAGATCGTTCAGGAAAGGGCGGGCGTCCCGACCCTGATGATCGAGGCGGACATCGTGGATGAGCGCAGTTTCTCGGAGAGTCAAATCGAAACGCGCATCGATGCCTTCATGGAGGTCATCGCGGCCAAATAGATTTCACAATTTTGGGTTTATTGGGTTTTTTGGGTTCATTGGGTTAGCGGGTTACTTGGGTTAATGGGTTAATGGGTTTATAGGGTTCATTGGGTTAGCGGGTTACTTGGGTTAATGGGTTAATGGGTTTATAGGGTTCATTGGGTTAGCGGGTTTGTGGGTTTGCCATTAACTCAACAAACACAAGAAACGCAAGGAACAAAATATGGTGACATGATGATAACCGTTGGTATTGACGTTGGCTCTATAACCGCTAAGGCGGCCGTGATCGCGGATGGAAAGTTGATGGCTTCGGGGGTGTGCCAGACGGGTTATGACGCCAGGGCGGCGGCGGAAAAGATTTTTAAAACCGTGATGGCCGAATCCGGTCGCTCGCACGATCAGGTGGAAGGCGTCATTTCCACTGGCTATGGGCGTAAAAATGTCACCTTTGCCGACAAAAGTGTGACGGAGATCACCTGCCATGCGGCCGGGGCAAACTTTCTCGATCCCGGGATACGGTCGGTGATCGACATCGGCGGTCAAGACAGCAAGGCCATGGTGATCAACGGTCAAGGGAAGGTGCTGGACTTCGCCATGAATGACAAGTGCGCTGCCGGTACGGGAAGGTTTCTGGAGGTCATGGCCAGGGCCCTTGAACTGGAATTGGACCTTTTGGGAGACATGGCGTTGAAATCCGAAAAGCCGTCCCGTATCAGCAGCCTGTGCACCGTGTTTGCTGAATCCGAGGTTATTTCCCTGATCGCAAAGGGTGAGCCGCGGGAAAATATCGTTGCCGGGATCCACGCATCCATCGGGTCAAGGGTCGTTGCCATGGCCGGGCGATTGAATTTTCAACCCGACGTCATGATGACCGGCGGGGTGGCTAAAAACAAAGGGCTTGTCCGCATGCTCGAGCAAAAAATAGGTATGCCTTTGAACGTCTCTCCATACGCACAGGTGATCGGTGCGATCGGGGCGGCCCTGTTGGCAACGGAACGTTTCAAAGTTTAGGAACGGGTTGTTCGTCTTCAGATTGCGCTTTGAATCGAATCAATATTTCCGTTCCCTGCCGGTTGTTGATAACGAGCTCCCCGTTTAACTGTTTCAGAATCAGATTCCTCACCAGCTTAATTCCCAATGTGTCCGTATTTTCGATATCCACGGAATCCGGGATGCCCTTCCCGTAATCTTTCACGGCAATGCACACCATGTCGTCGGCTGAGATTTTTTGAGAAAGTTCAATCTTGCCCGACTGCTGGCCGGGATATGCATATTTAAAGGCGTTCGAGATGATTTCATTGAGGGCCAGGGCGCAGGGAACGGCCTGGGTGACGGAAAGATAAAAGCTCTCGGTGTCTATTTCGGTCCTCACAAAGCGGTTTTGACCGTAAAGCTGCGCCAGGTGGTCCACGAGGTTGTGGAGGTTTCGCCCCATGTTGATCTGGTCGACGCGGTCACTCTGGTATAGCTGGGTGTGGATAAGCGACATGGTGTAGATTTTGGCGTGCGCTTCGGAAAGCATGTCCTTGGTTTCCGGGTGCCGGGCTCTCCTTTTGGTCATTTCGAGGAGGCTGGCGATAATTTGCAGGTTGTTTTTAACCCGGTGGTAAACCTCTCGCATGAGAATTTCTTTTTCCTTAATGGTGGCCCTTAACCTTTTTTCGGTTTTTTCGCGTTCTTCGATTTCCAGCCGCAACTCTTTGTTGACCTGTTTGAGTTCGGCCGTCCTCTCATCAACGCGCAATTCGAGCTCGTCCCGTGA
Organism: Deltaproteobacteria bacterium; assembly: GCA_022340465.1. NCBI lineage: Bacteria > Pseudomonadati > Myxococcota > Myxococcia > Deltaproteobacteria bacterium. The sequence goes on from JAJDNW010000089.1 coordinate 21,279, forward strand.
AACCTGCAGCTCTTTTTCGCTCTCGCGCAAACGGTTAAAAGATATCGTGTTATTGATGCCTACGGCAATTTGCGAGGCGATTCCCATCAGCAGACTCATGTCGCTTTTTGCCAACATTCTTTTGGACTCGATGTTGTCGAGGGCTAAAATTCCCAGACTTTTCTTTTTATAAATGATGGGAATACAAATGACGGCTGCCGATCGAAGTTTTTCAAAAAAGGAAAGATCCAGGTCGTGCGTCCGGCCGAATTCGGAGAGATCGTTTATCAGGTAGGGCTGCTGGTTGTTAAAGGCTTTGGCGAGAATCTCATTGCTGGGTGCTTTTTCAAGGTCAATGGAAAGCTCATGCAAAAAGGTCGTCTCCGGTTCCGTGTACCTGTATCCGGACTGGTAATACAGATGCGATCTGTCTTCAGTTGACAGCAACAGCAATCCCCGGTCGAAATCCAGGTGGGCTTTGATGATGTCGACGACGCTCCAAGTCAGTTGATCGATATCCACAATGGTTGAGGTAATCTGGCCGATTTTCTGTACCAAAAGCGCATGGTTGTGCCGTATATCTATCTCCTCGACAAGCTCCTTGGCAGCATTTCCCTGGACCTCGATCGTGTTGGAAAGGTTTATTTTTTCGAGGTATTCTGTGCGAAAAG
>JAJDNW010000090.1 GCA_022340465.1 Deltaproteobacteria bacterium
ATTAAAGTGGTACGTGAGCTGGGTTTAAAACGTCGTGAGACAGTTTGGTCCCTATCTTTCGTGGGCGTAGGATATTTGAGAGGAGCTGTTCCTAGTACGAGAGGACCGGAATGGACGAACCAATGGTGTTCCAGTTGTCGCGCCAGCGGCATCGCTGGGTAGCTAAGTTCGGAAAGGATAACCGCTGAAAGCATCTAAGCGGGAAACCTACCTCAAGATTAGATATCCCTTTTGCCGGGAAACCGGCAGAACTGAAGACCCCTTGAAGACTACAAGGTTGATAGGCCCGGTGTGTAAGCACAGTAATGTGTTCAGCTTACGGGTACTAATAGGTCGTGAGGCTTAGCCATATTTTTTCTCTTTTCTATGTTGAACGTCTTTGTGTGCTCATAATCTAATAGTGTTTAGTGATCTGTATTTGGTATTTTGCGTTTCTAAGCATCTCAAAACACCAAACATCAAACACCAAACACAGAAATAAAGTTTTTCGGTGGCGATAGCGAAGAGGTAACACCCGTTCCCATCCCGAACACGGAAGTTAAGGTCTTCAGCGCCGATGGTACTGCTCGGGAGACTGAGTGGGAGAGTAGGACGCCGCCGAAAATTTTTTATAAACCCGGGGTCACGACAAGTGGCTCCGGGTTTTTTGCGTTATGCGGACATATGACATAATATCCGCCGACCTGCGACAAATTTGCATTGGATCTTCGCATATGCTAATCTAATTCGAGCGATTGTCGTGGCTTGCACGCTTATGGCTGCGTTGCCGCCCATACCAGGGGAATGCGCTTCTGCCTTAAAATTTGAAACGCTAAACTTCGGGCTAACTTATTCGCATGTTTGGACGCCGGCTTAAAACAAATATCGTTGTCAGCATTACCCTGCTGCTGTTCATCGGCATGCTGCTGATCGACTTTGTTGCCGTTAAAACCCTCCAGAGAGACCTGATCAAATCAAAAGGCAACCAAGGCTTTTTGATGACGGCCATGGTAAAACAAAGGCTGTTTGCAGAAAAAGAAACGAGCACCAGTGTGCCGCCCGGCCTGAAGTCTCTTTTTGCCGACATGCTGGCCGAAAAAGAGGTTTTGAGCATCAACCTGATGGCTTCTTCGGGAAAGACGATCTATGCTGCCGAAAAAGGCTCTATCGATATACCCGACCTAAAGAAAGCGATGCTCGGGAGTTTGTCTTCGAAGAAGCCTAAGATGCTCTTGAGTGGTTCTACCTGGGGGGTGTTCTGGAAACAGAGCCGCTATCTTCTGATAGCAGATCCCATCGATTACCGGGGGGAGCGGGCGGCTGTCGGCATGGTCATCGATCTTGAGGAAATGTACCGCCTGCAGCGAAGAGCGCAGCGCTTCACCATGCTCTATCTTCTGGCCAACACGCTTATTTTTGCTCTGATAGGTTTTTACCGCCTTTCACGGCTGTACCTCGAACCCATAAACAGACTCGTGGCCATGGCGGAGGATTATCAGGAGGAGGACGGCACTTTTTTTCCGGTCAGAAAAGAGGATAACGAACTGAACACCTTGTCGAAAGCTCTGAATCTCATGTTGAACAGAATTTCGGAAGACAAGAAAAAATTACGATCTTCGGTAGCGTCCCTGGAAAAGGCCAACTTGAAATTGAAGCAGGCGCAGGAAGAGATAATCCGGGCGGAAAAGTTGGCATCCGTCGGAAGGTTGTCCTCCGGCATCGCCCACGAGATCGGCAACCCCATCGGCATTGTCATGGGATATCTCGAATTGATCAAGCAGAAGGATCTCGATGAAGAGGAGATGGCCGAGTACGTCGAAAGGACGGAAAACGAGATCAACCGGATCAACAAGGTGATCAATCAACTGCTCGAACTCTCCAGGCCTTCTTCCAAGGGCACCCAACACATCTCTGTGCATGATATCATTCATGAAATTTCCGATGTTTTGAAACTCCAGCCGTTGATGTCGGGCATTCGGCTTGACCTTTCCCTGGGTGCCGACAGGGACGCCGTTGTTGCCGATGCCGACCAACTGCGGCAGGTGTTTTTGAACCTGGCTATCAACGCGGCCGACGCCATAAAATCCACCGGAAAAAGTCAGAATGGACGGATCCGGATAGCGACCAGGACAACGACGGAGAAGGACCTGGACGAGGGCGCTGTGAAGCGCTGGATGGAGATAGCCTTCGATGACAACGGCCCCGGTATCGCGGAAGGGTGTATGAACAATATTTTCGATCCTTTTTTCACGACCAAGGAACCCGGAAAGGGAACCGGCCTCGGCCTCTCGGTGAGTTTTATGATTATCGAGTCATTCGGGGGGACCATAAAAGCCGGAAATCCGGAAGAGGGGGGGGCGCGCGTGTCCATTCGCCTTCCGGTGGATCAATAGGTCGAAAACGATCGTTTTACGTTTAAGGTTTTATGTTTTAAGTCGCCTAAAAGCGGGATGCTATCTGTAAACCTAACCCGGATAAACCGGGAATACGGATAGCTAATATCGAAATGGTAACCAACCATAAGGCCAGAAGCTATCAGGAAAAAGCGATGGATAACGGCGGACATTCTTCCGAGAATAAAAAATTGCTGGTGATCGACGACGAAGAGAATATGCGGCACATGCTGACGGCCATGTTGAAAAAATTCGGCTATGGCGTGGATTCCGCTGAAAACGGGGCTGTGGCTCTGCAAATGGTCGGCGCGCAGGCCTATGATTTCATCCTCTGCGATATCAAGATGCCCGAAATGGACGGGATTGCCTTCTTAAAGGCCGGTCGGGAAATACTCAAGCAGACCACGGTCATCATGATGTCCGCTTACGGAGGTATAGAGACCGCCATCGCTGCCATGAAAAGTGGCGCCTACGACTATATCTCAAAACCGTTCAAGTCCGACGAAGTCTATCTCACCCTGAAGAAGGCCGAGGAGAGGGAGCGGTTGATGCGTGAAAACCGGTTCCTCAAGGAGCGTATACAGAAAATCGAAGAGGGCTACCGCTTCGGAAACATGATAGCCAAAAGCAGTATCATGCGGGAAACCATCGGGATGGCCGAAAAGGTTGCCTGCTACGACACGACCGTGCTGATTACCGGGGAGAGCGGCACCGGCAAAGAACTTGTGGCCAGGGGTATCCATTTGGCCGGCAACCGTTCAGACAGAAACCTGATCACGGTAAACTGCGGCGGTATTCCTGAAAATCTCTTGGAAAGCGAATTCTTCGGATATACCAAAGGCGCGTTTACCGGTGCCGAGAGGAACAAGAAGGGCCTTTTCCAGGAAGCTGACAAAGGGACCATCTTTCTGGATGAAATCGGGGAACTGCCCACTTCGCTGCAGGTAAAGTTGCTAAGGGTCCTTCAGGAAAATGAAATTCGACCCGTTGGTTCGACCAAAATCGCCAAGGTGGATGTCCGGGTAATCGCCGCAACGGCAAAGAACCTGGAGGATGAAGTCAAGGAAGGTGTTTTTCGCGAAGATCTTTTTTATCGTCTCAACGTCATGCCCATCGCCCTGCCGCCGTTGAGGGACCGTGTGGAAGATATTCCTCCCCTGGCCGATCATTTCATCAAACGTTTCAACAAAAGTTTGGGGAAACGTCTGCGGGCGGTTTCGTCCGAGGCCATGAATCGCCTGCTGGCATACCACTGGCCCGGCAACGTGCGCGAGTTGGAGAATATTATCGAAAGAGCCGCGGTTCTTTCCGATGAGGATACCATTTTTCCCGAACACCTGCCGCCTGATTTCGGGAAGCCGGAAAGGTCAATAGTAAACGGTTTGCTGGAGGGCGAGACATCCCTCAAGAAAGCCCAAAAGGTACTGGAAAAGCGGTTGATCATCAGGGCGTTGGAGGCTACCAACGGCAACCGGACCCACGCGGCGCGGATGCTTGAAATCAGCCATCCCTCCCTTCTGAGCAAAATCAAGGCATATGGCATTGCACTGTGAGTCAAGTGAAACAGAGATGAGCTCATATAGTGGTTGCCAGAAAAACGTTCCGCATGGCCTATAGTACGGAATGGACTTATGTGTGCCAATCGGTATAGCTGACAGGTCATAGCGCATGGCACGCTATCAGCTATAAGTTATGGGCTATGCGCTTTTTTCCCCTTTTACGATCATGCAGTCGGCCACCAGCTCCCAGAGGTATTTTACTTCCAGGTGCTGCATATCGTAGTCCGCCTTGATATTGTTGAGCTGCCCATGGCAACTGTGGCAGGGTACCACCAGCATGTCGGCTCCCGTGGCCTTGATTTGTTCCATCTTTTTGCGCCCGTAAAAAATTCTCTCCTCGTTATATCCCGAGGTAAGCGCTCCGCCCCCGCCGCCGCAGCATATCTGGCTGCGCCCGGTGGGATACAGGTCTACCCAATTTTCCAGACACTGGCTCATGATCCAGCGGGGCTCTTCAAAATAGCCGTGGCCGAATTTTTTCTCGGCCTTCCTTCCGTAATTGCACGGGTCATGGTAAGTTGCCAGCCCCTTGAAGCGTGTCTTGTCCAGGACGATGCGTTTTTCCCGAATGTATTGGATCAACAGGTCGAAAACCGTTATGAAGTTGTAGGTTTCCAACGCTTCGGGGAAGTGCTTTTCAAGACCCGACCGGGTCGCGAGATAGGCGTGCCCTCATTCGGGCCACAGCAGGGTATCGATCTCCAGTTTTTCCATGTGGGCAACGATGCGGCCGGCCATGGTTTTAATGGCTTCGTCATCACCCGTGAAATACCCCCAGCTGGTGCCCTCCCAGTTTTCCGAGGGAATTGTCCAGTCCTCCCCGGCAAGATGAAAGATCTTCCACCAGTGCTTAAGATCCTCGGTGTGGGTGTTGACAAGTTTGTTGTGAATGGTGGTCAGGAGACGAGCCCCTTGCTTGTCGATGGGAGCATTGAAATTTTCAAATCCCGGTTCCTCGGCTATTTCTTCGGCGACATCCTCGATGATGAAGATATAGTCTTCTTTCGGCAGGCGCAGGTTGTTGCCGGTTTCCAGCGCCGCTGCCAGGCCCTTGTGAAGAATTCCGGGCACGGCATCACGCTGTCGCAGGGACCTTATCCGCCGGACAACATCGGCAATGTCGATTTCCATGGGGCATACGGTTTCACACTTGCCGCACATGGTGCAGATCCAAGGCCAGCGGGCTGCGACCGCTTCATCCGCGAGACCGAGCGCCACCATTCGGACAAGTTTACGCGGATCGAAACCGTCGATGCCGGAAGCCGGGCAGGAACTGGCGCACAGCCCGCAGGTGATGCAGAAGTCCTGCGAAAAGGGCCAGTCCCGGAAGGCGCTGTGGTCGATTTTGTCCAAGTCGATTATATTCGAGGAATCAGCCATTGGTTTACCCTTTTAAAAACGAACGATACAAATTTTCCAGCGAATCGGCAAAGGCACAGACAATTTCGCCGAATTCGTGCGCCATGTTGGAAGCCAACGTTGCATAGTGCAGGCGTTTCTTGTCGAGGCCGATCTGCTCCATAAGGACCATGGCCCCTTCCGCGCGCCGCCGGGCATGCAAGTTCCCCTTTTCCGCCTGGCAGTTGCCCTGGTGACAGGTGAGCACCATAACGCCGTCCGCCTTTTGCTGGAAGGCCCTCAGGATGTCACCCGTGGCGATCACGCCCGCGCAGGGAACCCGGATGATTCTCAAACCGGCGGGGAGTGGGCGGCCCATAACACCTGCCAGTGCCGCCGCCTGGGCGGCCGAACGGCTGCAGCAAAATGCGTAGATAACGGGATGCGTTGCGCGCTCGCCAGGGACAGGTTTCAGCCTGACCAGCTGCTCAGCGGGAGAGCCGTCGGCAAGGTCGTTCATGCGGATGACTTTTTGGGGGCATTCTGCCGCACATATGCCGCAACCTTCACACAACTCCTTGACAACCGTGAGGCTGCCGTTGAGCGAAATGGCGCCGAAAGGGCAGCTGCGGTAGCAGGTGAGGCAGCGGACACATCCCGGCGTTATTTCGGCGTGGGGGGTGAGAAAGGCGGTTGACCCTTCATGCTGCAGGCAGGCCAGGGCGGCATTGTGGATGTCCATGACCTGCTGCTTCAGGTCCATGACGCCCCGCGACGGGCCGACGGCCAGTATGCCCCGGCGATTGGTTCGCACCGGCAGCCGGTGGACGTTGTCGGCCTGAACAAAGCCATCTCCATCCTGTTCCAGGGCGAGCGTTGCAGCCGCATCCGCGGCAAACATCGACACCGAGAGGGCCTCGTCGACCACGGTCAGCTCCGGCGTCAGCCTGAAACGATGTCCGGTGATTTCATCGGTGAAGGTGACGACGGCCCTGCCACTCTCCAACTGGCTGATTTCCGGTTTTTCCGTGTTGAATTTGACGTAGGTGACACCAGCCTGGCGGGAAGTCCTGTAGCGTGCTTCCAGGCCGTCACCGGCCACCTTCAGGTTCCCGGTCAGAATGTAGACCTTTTGCCCCTGGGCGGCGTATTTGCAAGCGGTTGCCATGACTTCCCTGCATATCAGGGGGCTGCTTTCATGGTAGATGCCTGTCAGGAAAACGACGCTCCCTTGCTGGTCGACGGGGCTTTTCTGAAAGGCGACGGCC
>JAJDNW010000091.1 GCA_022340465.1 Deltaproteobacteria bacterium
CAACCTCGTCCGCTGGGAGTCCAATGGTGAAATCCCACCCATACCCCGGGTAGTCACTGATCCACGATAGTTAGTTCCGTTTTTGGCCGAACGCAGAGATTGGAGATTTGGCAACCGTAAGTTCCGTTCCGGGTCGTAAGCCGCCCTTGGCTCCTCTGCCAAGCTAAAGACCGCTTCCAGCCAGTAAGCGGAACTGATCTTGGGTCCTAAGCCGCGAGTGGCGAGTTCTCTTTCCGGCCAGAAGCGGACATTCAACCGCAACAATCGTTACCTTGCTGAATGGGAGGACACTTGGTGTCGCCGTAGGAACAATACACACAGCAGTCCCCAGGAAGCGGACGCAGAATCTCGCCACATCCCTTACAGTCATAAAAAAACTGACAAGCATCCGTGGGCATTTCCTCTCGTTCCGAGTGACCGCACCTTGGGCAGGTTATTGTCGAGAACTTGTCGTTCACTTAGATGCTTTCGGTTTCGTGGGTGTGTCCCGCCAGATTCCTGAGCGGCGATCAAGCCAGGTACTGTTTCAACTCGTTGGCACTTGGAACCTTGCCTTCAATGACAATTCGATCATCTACCGCCAACGCAGGTGTGCGCATGACGCCAGCATCGATGATCTGGTTCATGTCGGTGACCTTTTGGAGTTCGTAGGCGGCGCCAAGTTCGCGGGCCGCTTCCTCGGCATGTTGGGTCAGGAGATTGCACTTTGCACATCCGCTGCCAAAGATCGTCAGTTTCATTACATTTCACTCCGTTAAATTAGAAGTAATTTCCGAACACGAAGCCGGTGATCGTGGCCATCACGATCACCAAGACGCAATAGGTCACAGTCTTGCCGGTACCCAAGATCGAGCGGATCACTAGCATGTTGGGCAGTGAAAGGGCCGGGCCTGCCAACAGCAAGGCAAGTGCAGGACCCTTTCCCATACCTGCGCCAATCAGGCCCTGCACAATGGGCACTTCCGTCAGCGTTGAAAAATACATGAAGGCGCCCACAACGGACGCCAGCACGGTGGACGTCAGTGAATTGTCGCCGACGGCAGCACTGATCCACGTAGATGGGACCAATCCTTCCTGGCCCGGTCGGCCCAACAGGAAGCCGGCGATGAAAACACCCGCCAGTAACAGGGGCGCGATTTGTTTCGTGAAGCCCCAGGTCTGCTCGGCCCATTCACGGTCGGATGGACGGATCGCAGCAAGTAGCATCAATCCAAGGGTTCCCGCGGCGAAGGCCAGTCCAGGTGTTGAGGGAGCAATCCATGCGCAAGCTGCAACGACGATGGCCAGCACGACCATGTGCGTAGCTGGCCAGTTCCAGCGCACGACCAGCAGCACGCCCAGACTGACCGCAAGTGCCGCGGTGATGAGCCACTTCAATCGGTAAATAGCCATCCAGACTGCACTGTCCGCTGCGGCCCAGTTGGCGAAGATCAAAATTCCTACCATGAGGGCGAAGAACATCGAAATGGCACCCAAAGACTTTTCGTGCTCCTCAGCTTCGAAACCACGAACGGAGTGATCGGTCCGCCCCGCTTCTTCCTCGCGATAAAGGAGATGCATGATGGCCCCGATTACGACAGCGAAGACGATGGCGCCGACTGCCCGTGCCGTCCCCAGTTCGATGCCAAGCACCTTGGCGGTGACCACGATGGCCATGACGTTGATGGCCGGCCCGGAGTACAGGAAGGCGACGGCAGCGCCCAGGCCCGCCCCACGCCGATAAATTCCACCGAAAAGAGGCAATACTGTGCAGGAGCAAACGGCCAGCAGCGTTCCCGAGACGGACGCGACACCCAGGGCCAGCGGCTTGGACGCCTGTGGCCCCAGAAATCGCATGACAGAACCTTGGGAAATGTAGACCGCCATTGCACCGGCGATTACGAAGGCCGGCAGCAGGCATAGGATGACGTGTTCCTGTGCGTACCAGTGAACCAGCGCAAAAGCTTCCAGTACGGCATTATCGAAGCGGGCCAAACCCGCCGGCATGAAGTAGACGGCCAGAAAGATCACCAGCACCAGGGCGATCAGGTGGCCCTGTTGGCGATTCTCCGAGTAAAGATTTCGTAGTTGGGCGTACATCGACTCACACGCAGGAAGCAAGTCTGGGTCGACTGGCCATTTTCTCAAGCCTCTTACGGTCACCGAGGAAGGGCTGCAAACGATGGAGATTTTGAAGCACTTGTTGCAACGATTCTTTCGCCCAGGGGGGCAAGTCTGGATTGATTCGGTAGTGCATCCACGTACCCTCCCGACGAGGTGTCACGAGGCCGGCGTCACGCATCAAAGCCAGATGCCGCGAAATTTTGGGCTGCGACTCTTCCAGCGCAAAGGTCATTTCGCACACACAGGCTTCTTCTTCCACCTGGATCAGCATCAGGCAACGCAGGCGTGTGGTGTCTGAAAGCAAGTTGAACAAAACTTCAGGTCTCACGCGAATTATTATATGCGTTTAAGCATATATACGGAATATCAGATTACTAAGGTTGCTCGTTACCTCAAGACACGCTTCTGCAGACTGAGGAACTATGTCCGCTTCGGATCGGTAGCAGTCAAAACGCATGAAAAAAAGCCTGGTTCCGCTTGCTGGCGCACAGCGGAAGTCAGGCTTCAGAGGCCGCTAATCTTAGTCACCGGCCAGTAGCCGAATAAATAAATCTTCGTCAGATCCAGCTCAACGAATCGGAAATAATTTCCCTGGCTCCCGTCTGTGCGCATTCGCCATGAGCGATAACCAAACGCTCCGGATTCCAGGACAATACTTTTTCACGAGCAGCTCGGGCCGACTTCCTTCGGAAGAAACTTGCCCTCCACTCACGCGGTGTGCTGCCGTGCTCTCCGACCAGGCTGTCCAGCCGCATCAACCAACCTTTCCAGCCGATCATTTCCGCTTCGGGATGGCGCTGAATTAGATCACAGACGATCGCACAACGGGATTGACGATGGAAGAAAACGACCTCTTCCATTGCAACCGAACCATGGAATATGACCTGATCTATATCTGTAGCCCAGGCAGGATCAGCCTCGTCGCCCAACTCGTCATCGAATTTCAAATCAGGCTTTCTCTTTGCCAGGCCAGGTGGAGCATACAGTCGTGCATCCGG
>JAJDNW010000092.1 GCA_022340465.1 Deltaproteobacteria bacterium
CCGGACGATCCAACGGACAAGGCCTACTTCTTCGCCCATTCGGTTTTCATAGATTCAATCGGCATTTTTATCGGTGATGCCGGACGCATCGAAGGGTACCAGGCCATTTACGTCAACTATGATGATGATGGGAACGCGGGCGTGGAGGCGTGGATGACGCTGGTGTTCGACGCGGACGACCATTTTCTTTCCGGGCATCTCATCGGCGATGACGACAATGCCTTGACCGTGGCCAAAGGCCAGATCGGAACCTATACGGTTAATGCCGATGGGTCCGTCGATTTAACCTACCTGTTGAATCACAATCTGACCGTGTATTACCTTTACGGTTTCGAGAGACAGGACAACATTTCAGACCGATCCCCTACAGCGGTATATGACAGTGACAATCAATTTGATTCGTTCGAGGGATCGGGTGAGGCAGAGTTCATTTTAAGGCACGTTCAATAGAGACGCCATTTGTGGAACGGAAATGAATAGCATCGGGTCGTAGTGACGGTGGGCAAAAGATGAAACCCAAAACAAGCTGTGACAAAAGGAGGGCCTCACATGACGGTTAAAATTTTGATCACCCGCACGGTTCCTCAGGACAAGGCTCTGAAATTGCTGCGTTTATTCAGAGAAATGCGAACATTGGCAGCCGACCAGCCCGGCTATATTTCCGGCGAAACGATGAAAAGCAGTGACCAGCCGGACAACTATTTGATCATCAGCACATGGGAAAAAGCCGAAGACTGGGAAAAATGGTTGCTGAGCAAGGACAGGCAGGAGATTCAAACTCGAATCGATGCCCTGCTGGGCGGAAACACCAGGTATGAAATGTTTCATTATGGGTTTCGTTCCTAACCGAAGAAGCGATTGCACGCGGCACCGAACCATCGTTGCTCCTGTGGTGGCCGGGTCATATATCGATTTCGATTGAAAAAGAAAGATCCCCTCATCGTCGAGAATCTCTCAACCCAAGGGTCCGCCGGATAATTTTACGGCCGATTCGGCTGACTTGCTTGTGATACCAATAGGTTGACAGGTCCCCTTAAGGCACTTATCTTTATGGCAGGAAGGGGAAAAGCCCTTTTTCCCCACTGTTGCTTTGTCAACACAACTTCCTAACCTCCTTCTGGCCCCTGCGTTTTGTAGGGGCCAGTCTTTTAACCATGTTTCGATATCCTTAAAAGGATACAACCGTGCGTTAAAGAAAAAAAGGGGGACCGGTCTCAATGAAACCCGATCCCCTGTATTTTTTTATGGTGCCGGAGCTCGGAATCGAACCGAGATGACCTCGCGGTCGGAGGATTTTGAGTCCTCTGCGTCTACCAGTTTCACCACTCCGGCATGGATGTGAGTTTATAGTTGAATCGTTCTATTTTGTCAAATCATTCATACACCGAACCGGCCCCTGACCGCAACATTGAAAGCGGTCTGCTCCGACGCCACCGCTAAAAAGGCGGGGGGTCAAATGTCCACGTCAAAACCGGCCATGGCAAGGCGCTTTTTGGAGATGGCGCCTTCCCGGAGAACCACCGGGCGTTCGGTCGTGGCGTCCACCACCGTCGAGCCGATGTCACCCTTTAACGGTCCGGCATCCAGCACTAAATCAACGGCCCCCGTTATCCCGGGGTCCAGTTTGGCAACGGCGGCACAGCCCTTTTGACCGGACAGGTTGGCGCTGGTGGCGGTAACCGGACCGCCAAAGGCCTTGACCAGGGACCGCGCCACCGGGTGCCTTGACATCCGGATGCCGATCTTGCCCGTGCCGCCGGTCAGGACACCCGGCAGATCGGGCCGGGCTTTCACCACGACGGTCAGCCGTCCCGGCCAGAACAGGCCCATGAGCCCGGCCGCGGTTTTCGTCACCTCGGTGCAGAGTTTTTTCAGCTCGGGTATCTCAGCGATCAATACCAGGATGGGTTTGGCGGACGCCCGCTGTTTGGCCCGGTAAACGCGTTCGACAGCCGCGGGGTTCAGGGCGTCGGCGCCCAGGCCATAGAGGCCTGTAGTGGGAAAAACCACCAGCCCGCCCTTTTTCAGGACCTTGACGGCGTCCGCGATGACCCATGGTTCCGGTTCTGTGGCTGCAACCTTCCTAAAAATCGAGTTTTGCCTCAAGGCCATCCGCCTTTTCAGCCACTTTATCCGCCATCTCCCGCTTGAAGGCATCGAGTTTTTCCGCGAGTTCGGGGTCCGCCAGCGCCAGTATCTGCACCGCCAGTATGCCGGCATTGCGCGCCCCGGGTTTTCCCAGGGCCGTCGTGGCCACGGGAATGCCCGGCGGCATCTGCACGGTTGCCAGCAGGGCGTCCAGCCCCTGCAGGCAGGATGAATCGATGGGGACGCCGATGACCGGCAGGGATGTGTGCGCTGCCATGGCGCCGGCCAGGTGGGCGGCGTGCCCGGCGCCGGCGATAACGACCCTGACGCCGCGATCCCGTGCCGTCGCAGCGAACTCGGCGGCCCGTTCGGGGCTGCGGTGGGCCGAAGCCACGGTGATTTCAAAGGGGACATCGAATTGTTTCAATACGGCGGCGGTCTCTTTCATCACGGCAAGGTCCGAGTCGCTGCCCATGACGATGCCGACGCCGGGTTTGTCTGTAAAAACTTTAAAGGTCATGTTTAGAATTTCCTCATCTGGGTTGCAGTGCAGGGTGTTCGGTATATGGTATACGGTGTACGGTTTGTGGTGTACAGCCGTTGAGCCGGCCACGATCTTCTTACCGCACGGCTACCGGCCTGACATACTTATCGGTTCCTGTGCCTCTCGATACCCAGTTCGATGAGCCGGTCGAGGAGGGCCGTGAACGTCATCCCCCCGACCCGGGCGGCCTGGGGCAGCAGGCTGGTAGCGGTCATCCCCGGAATAGTGTTGGTTTCCAGGATATACAGCTCACTGTTTTTGAGCATCATATCCGTGCGGCTGTAACCCTCGCAGAAAAGCGCCTGGTGGGCCATCTTGGCATAGGTCTGCGCTTTTTCGGTGATGGCGTCATCGATGCGGGCAGGACAGATTTCCTGTGTTTTTCCGGCCGTGTATTTGGCCTCGTAATCGAAAAACGCATATTCTTCATTGGGAACGATTTCGATGAGCGGCAGTGCTTCCAACACATCATTGCCGACGACACCCGCCGTCAACTCGAGGCCGTCGATATAGGCTTCGATGAGAATGGTTCTGCCGTGTTCGAAAGCCGTGTCCATAGCGCTCTGCAAGCTGTCTTGTTCCTGGACGATGGACATGCCGACGCTGGACCCGGCCTCGGCGGGCTTGACGACCACCGGAAACCCGATCCGCTCCCCGACCTCCCCGGGATCGACAATATCCCCGCGGCTGCAGACAATGTACGGCGGCACGGGAAGACCTGCCAGTTCATACATTTTTTTCGTGGCGACCTTGTTCATGGCCACGGCACTCCCCATGACGCCCGACCCCTGATAGGGAATGTCGAGCAGTTCCAGAAGTCCCTGGACGGTCCCGTCCTCCCCGAAAGGGCCGTGGAGAATAATAAGCGCGGCGTCTATATCGGGGGCGTCCTGCACCAGTTTCCCGAGATCCGTCTTGGGGTCGTAACGCGTTATCAGATACTTCTCCTTGTCCAGGGCCTCGAATACCTGATCACCGCTGTTCAACGAAACCTCACGCTCGGAAGATATGCCACCCGATAGCAGAGCAAGGTTCAGCTTTTTCATAATCCGCCCCCCTCGAACAAATGTTTATTTGAAATTGAAGAGTTGCTGCTTCGCGATTTCGTATTCCTCGCGGGTGATCAAATCATTTTTTAAAAGGTAGGCAAGCTCCTTGATCTCCCGCAGCCGTACGCTGTCCGGATCCTCCAACTGCTGCCGGGATCGATGCGTGTCCGAACCCAGTGCAGGCGTCCCGTCGCCCCCCCCCAGTTTAAAGGAGGCCATTCCCCCCAGCAGGCTGACTTCGACAGGCCGGCCATTGAACAGGGGTGACGCCATCATCCGGCGCAGCGAGCGCCCCTCTGCCTTCATGCGCCGGTAAAAATAGTAAAATGACGCCAGGATGGCGGCAGCCCCAAAAAGGAAAATCCAGAGCACGTATTGAATGATGCCGCTGAAAAAGATGACGACGAGTCCCAGAACCACGATCAAGACCAGGTGGAGGGCCAGGACAAGATAGGCCATCATCACGGGTTTTAAAATCCCGTCTTCTTGTATCCTGCTCATTTTATCTGCTTCCCTCGGCCGGTATCGGATGACTCGCCTTTTGAGGACAGGCGCTCGGTTATCGGATCCATATAATACTGGGGGACGTCGAAGTGGACAGGTCCGCTGCGCAGGGAATTCAGTTTCAGTATCAGGAAGTTCAATTTTTTAAGGATGTTGTATTTCTCCCCGGTCTCCCCCATGCCGGACAACAGTTCCTGCGTGCTGCGGATCTCCTTCTTGATTTCCAGTTCAGGAGGAATGCAGTCCGCATTTTTCAATATTTTATAGGCCATCCGTATGTCCTCGGGCACATTCACATCCTCCCTGGGCAGGGGTTTCCCCTTCCCCGGCAGGTCCTCGAATTCACCCTTTTGCTGGGCCGCCCGGATGCGCTCTTCGACGATTTTTTCAAACCCTGTAAACATAAACTTTCATGCGCCGTTTTTAAGGAATAGCGATGACCTTTCAAGATAAATATACATTTCATGCTTCGTTGTGGGTGGCAGGGCATGAGAATTTACATATAATCATCCCCACACTTGCATTTCAACACTTAAATCTAGGGCCAAAATCGCCGTTTGTCCAGAGGGGAGGCGGTCCGCAACCGCGACATTTGTAGCGGCCATTATTTTTCGGGTATTGACCTGCGCCACAACCATTTGTTACTGTCGATTCAGCAACCACCATATAATGGGATTCTAACGCGAGTGACGACCCCCCCAGTCTTGGGTTTGGCAGGAAAGGGACCCTCTGTATGAAAAAAATTGCCTTTGCCGGAACCGACGGCCGGACCCTGCAGTGGGCCCATGTCGTATCCACAGCCACCAGCGAGCTATACGAGGACCACTTCGAGGGGCTCGTCATCAGGGGCACCCCCAGCATGCCGGCCTTTTCCAGAGCCATGGGATGGCCGGTGGCTTTCGTACCCACGGAAAGCAACGATGTGGAAAGCTACGCTAACACCATCATTGCCGCCCTCGAAGCCGGCACGATCGACTGTGTCGTTCCCATGCCGGAGGCCCTGCTGTTCGACGGCCTCGTGGACCGGGTCGAAGCTGCCGGATTCGGTGAGCGGATTCTGGGGCTCAACAGGGCCGGCGCCTTTATCGAGGGGGATAAAATCAAGTGCAAGGAGTTGTGCCGTGATGCGGGCATAGCGGTCGCCGATGCCTGGACCGAGGTGGACGCTCACGACTATGCCGCCGTTCTCAGAACCTGCCTCGAATACATTCAGGCCTTTGGCGGCGCCGTTTTGAAATACCCGTACAGCGCCGGCGGCAAAGGCGCCAGGATCATACTGAATTCATGGGAAATCCGCGAGGTGTACGACACGCTTGTCCGAGATTACAGGGACAGCTACAAAAAAGGATTCGGCAAAAAGGCTGTTTGGCCCCTTTTGATCGAAGCGCTCATGTCGGGGGTCGAAATCAGCTTCACCCTTTTCGTGGACGGCAACGGGAATTATTGCATTCTGCCGACCTCCATGGACTACCCCGAACGCTTCGAAGGACCGGCCAGCAAAACGAACCCCATCACCGGCGGTACGGGCGCCGTTTCCCCCCACCCTATGGAAACGCCCGCGCTGATGGCTATGGCCGGAAAAAGCATTGCCGAACCTTTGGTGAACATCATGCGCGAGCGGGATATCCTGCGGCCCTGCATTCTCTATCCGGGCTGTTTCGTTTCCTTTGACGCGTCCATGCAGCCGGTCAAGATACGGGTGAGCGAAATCAACATCCGCCCTGGAGAACCCGAAGCGCAGCCGGTGGCCAGACGGCTGAGAAACCTGGGCGCTCTGGTCGAGGCCGCCTTGACGGGCAAACTGGACCGCGTCAACCCGGAAGTGCGGGAAAACCAGGTCGCCGTCTGCATCGCCCTCATGACCGGACCCGGGGGACCGGACGGGCAGAAGGGCTACCCCTGGTCCTGCACGAAGAATGAACCCATTGAATTCGATCTGAAATATCTGAAGCGCAAAGGCATACAGATCATCCCGTCGGCCATGACCTATGTGGAAAATGACGGCACTTTCAAGTCCGACGGTACCCGGGTGGCATTTCTCAACGCCAACCTGACGGTCAAGGAAAACGAATCCCGGGGCGTTCAGGCCGACCGTTTGAGAAAAAAGCTGCTGACGGCCTTTGACAACGGAAAATTCAGGGTTATCCCCCGGGAAGACGATACCGGCAACCGCCTTGACCTGCGTCGGGACATCGGGGCACACTTCCTCAAGGCGGAGGAGATCTTTTCGATCCGATGAGCGGGGGGGCCCATGCGGTGTGTCAAAAACCCTGAAGAATCTTTTGACATGTTGGCCAAATTAGGTTACGTTGTGTCCCGTTGATTGCCTTTCTTGAAACAGGGCTCTGACGACCCTTCGGGGGAACGACCAGAGCGTTTCCGTTATCACTTTTTCATTCAATTGTTTAACGCAGCGGCGGTTCTTCCGCGTACCTGAAGTGGGGAGAAAGCAGTATGATCAAGCTCGGCGCCACGTCCCGGAATTCGAAAATGCCCGATAGAAGGAACCTGTTTTTCTCAAGGCTGAAACTGCTGATCATCATGGCCAAGGCGTTTTTGGAGAACTACCCCATGGGTGAATACCGCATGCAAGCCGTCATCCGCAACGCCGACGAGATAGCCAAAGATTGCGTAGACTGGAACGGATACTTTCAAAATTTCAGGGCCAGCACCGAATCGGGAAGATTGCTTGCGTTGGATCACATCTTTTTTCAGAGAGTCAAGCTGCTGGCGATCATGACCAAGTCTTTTGCCGAAAACAATCCCATGGGGCAGCACAGAAGAATGGCTGTCGGCAACAATATCGATTACTTGTGTGAGACCCTCGGTTATGCGCCGACCGTCGAAGAGATCGAAATGCTGAAGGTGGCCTGATCCCCCGGAAAAAACCGCCTGTAAAACCGGCGACAAGCACAGCGAACACCAAAAGCCAGATGCCGCTCCCTGCTCTCACCCATGGCCTGACCTTTCCCCAATCCGCTCTTCCCAAGGTGGAATAACGCTTTACCATTGTCGTCCCTTGTGGTATGGAAGACCGCTTATGAACAACTTATCTAAAAAATTCCCCCGCACGGTCGAAGGTGCGGTGAACAAGCTCCTGGATGAAATGTCGCTCCGTGACAAAACCCGCATCGCCAACATGAATGAAACCAAACTGGTCGAATTCCATATAAATTACGGTATTTACATCAAAAACGAACTCCGGTTGTGGAGCAATGACGAATTGATGAACGCCTGCAAGGAATTGGCGGGAGTAAAGCGGTTGAGCCCCGACCAGGCCTCCTACATCATCCTGAAAGAGATTCAGGAAAAACTGCTGCAGTCCGACGTGTTGCGCGTCGTCAAATAGTACCGCGCCGATAGTTGCATTTTCTCCCATCTCCGGTTATGGTGACCCTTGTGTGAACCTGAGCCGGATGTTTCAGATTATCGAATGGATTCACGATACCCGGCATAACTCGACGACCAAGAGGATCGATGATGGCCGACAAACAAAAACGGGTTTCGCTCAAAGACGGGATGGTGCTGGCTGGAATGGTGATCGGCGTCATCTATTGGGCCGTGGAAACGCTGTATTACGCCTTTGCATCAAATGGCGAGAGCTTTTGGGATGTCTTGTTCGGCGCCGGTCTGACAGGCGTCGGCGTAAAAGTCATCGCTATTTGTTTCTTCATCCTTCTCGGAGCCCACGCGCAGTACAATCTCAACAAGTGCAAAAAGCTGGAAAATGACGTTGCCTCCCTATCCAAGGAACTGAAGAAACTCAAGAAAAAGTGACTGCTGCCGCGTTCGAGCAAAGGGCCTTTGCAGGCATTGCAAGGCCGTTATTTTTCAGATCCTCAGCACGTCCCTGCCCACTTGAAGATACTCGGCACACCTATCCACAGAATCCGTTACCATCAAATTGCCATTTTCGATTCCCGCCTCCTGGACATATATCTCGACAACCGCCCTTAAAATGCCGAATGGAAGATACACAGCTGTTTTTACGCCGTTTTCAAAGGGGTTGGCCTTGCGGTACCAATAGATCTGATCGCGGATGGAATCGAAATGGGCGTTCACGTCGCCGATCTTCGACAAGTCAAGAAAGCGGTCATAAGACGAGTACCTACCTTGGTCTTTAAGATAGATCTGGTGCAGCGCACTCCGAATGCTGGCATAATCGAGGCTGGCGCTCGACTTGACCAGGACCAGCTTTCGATCCTCGTTGATAGTAACCGACCACATGCTTCACTTGATATCAGGGAATCGCCTCTTTGAAAATACTGGATTTTCATGTAGCGACCACCTATTTTTATTACATATAGAGCCCTAAAGTGTTTCAAATTAGGTATGACAAAGAGGCGCTGTAATGCGGCCGGACCGAAAGGTGCGAGGAAATCGCTTGTCAAATTACAGCCGGGTCGATTAATATTTATGTTTACGAAACTTGAGTGTTTAAATTTCCGTGTACAGGGAGGGCATTCATGACAGAAAACGCAACCGTCCTGGGAATTGTGGGAAGTCCGAACCCGGAAGGCATCACCAACCGACTCGTTTCAGCGGCATTGAAGGGAGCCGCTGATTCCGGCGCACCAACCGAACTGATACAGCTGTCTGAACACGTTGTGGACGCCTGTAAGGACTGCCTCCCGTGGGTCTGTAAAGAAAACTTGAAGTGTACCTATGACGATGAGGCATTCGATTATGTAAGGCATAAAATTCTGAAATGCGGCGCACTCGTAATGGGAACGCCTGTTTACTGGTGGGATACCAGTGGGCTGATCAAGTACCTAATTCTGAAAATGTTTCGGGTGTATGCGTTTACAGGACCATTGAAGGGCCTGCCCGCTTTAGGTCTCGGTATTGCCGGCGGAACCGGCAATGGCCTGGTGTCCGGACTCAGGCCGGTATACCATTTTTTCCAGATGATGCAGATGAGGGCGCTTGAACCGGTCCCCGCCACCCGCTTCAACCTCAATCAGTCTCTGAAGCGTGCCGGCGAGCTCGGAAGAGAAATTGCCGGCATGGCCAATGAGCGCAACCCGTTCAACGGTCTTGAAGAGCGTTTGGTGTGGTATGACAGTCTTCCTTATTTGGGGCTGAGCCGCGCACAAGAACGGCGCCTTCTGGCTGATACAATTGCCATGGCCGTACCGGAGAAATTGGGCCACGACGTGCTGTCGAGCCTTGCACGAGCCGGCGCACTTGAAGCGTCCGGGCGAAGCGTAGAAGCCCAGTCGGAAATCACACGGGTGTACGAAGCCGGTGTGAAGGCTTTCGATAAAAACTGAAACCCGACCACCGACGGCTTACATCTATGTTTGGATCTTTTGAATTTCGGTCATTTGGTGCTTGGAATTTTATTACCCCTGGTACCGGTACGGTCAAATATCGTTGACCGGGCCCAAAGGACCAGGATTTCAATACGTCATTAAAGGAGCAAGGACCCATGTTCACCATCGGCATCCCCGGAGGGAAAACGCTTGAACTCGACCATCTGGTACTTGACTATAACGGAACCATCGCTCTGGATGGCGATTTGCTCCCGGGTGTGCCGGAGATGATCCATGAGCTGACAGAGCGATTGAAGGTCCATGTCCTGACAGCCAACACTCATGGAACCGTAGCGGAAAAGCTGGAAGGCCTGGCTTGCCGGCTGCATGTCATTCCAGCGGGACATCAGGACCAGGCCAAACGGGACTACATCCGCCGGCTTGGTTGCAACCGTGTCGCCGCGATCGGCAACGGCAGAAACGATGCACTCATGCTCGAGGAGGCCGCACTCGGCATCGGCGTTCTTCAGGCCGAAGGAGCCTCGCCCGCCGCCCTTCAGGCGGCAGGAGTGGTCTGCCATTCCATCCGGGACGCCTTGAATCTGTTCGTTAAACCGGCGCGGCTCAAAGCAACCCTCCGAAATTAATTTCAGAAAATAGACAAAAAACCCGAAATCCGTCTCCGGAAATCGGGTTTCAGGTGCCATCGCCCATTTTATTTTCCGGGAGCCCTATTTGGCATAATTTTAGAACTTTCAGATTCTATCGAATTCGCTAACTTAGCTTAAAGGGTTCTATCCGTCTATAAATACAATAATCGGTATTAAACGATTTATCTTTTGAGCGAATGAATCAAGGTTTCCATTTCCTCCACGTAGCGGTATAGGGCCTCAGAACCCAGAGGCGTAATTTTTACGCTTGTGTAAGGCTTATTGTTTCTAAAGGTTTTTTTGATGGCAAGGTAATCGGCCGCCTGCAGTTTCCTTAATTGAATAGATAAATTGCCAGAAGTGAAATCGAGCTCCTTTTGGAGTTCGTTGAAGCTGACAGCTTTTTTTTCACTACTGGCCAGATAAGTCAAGATGAGCAATCTTGCGCGTTCGTGAATGATTTTGTTGATGTTGACCATTGGGCTACTCCTCATTTGAGGCCTTGGATGCCCAACCAGAAATGGCAAACAACAAAGCGCCAATGCCAAGCGACAGCGAAGCTGCCAGCGGGACATACATGGGGCCTGTCGCCAGCAGAAAGAGGCCGGTAACCAGAAACCAGTAACCGCTGATGAGCCATTGCCAGAGCTGCGTCACACTGCCAATAAAGTTGTGCACCAAGCCGAGACCCACGGCTATGGTTGGTATCACATAGAAATCTACATTGTGTTGAACAAAGACAGTGCAGATGCATATTACCAACACCAGCAGAGGCCAGTAAACATGCACGATTCTGAAGGAGAAAAATTCCTGCAAAAAATAAGGTACAGTAAAGCGTTTGTCGATTTTGGACAACGACCCTGCCAACTTCAGCCATTTGATCCAACCCAGCAGTATCCAAACCATTACGATTGCAGTGTACACTGCAGTTTTTGTGATAGCGGGTATCGCTTCGAAGCTGCCGTGGTGTCTCATCAAAAGGTGAAAGGCCAACGAAAATCCAATCACGCTGAGGCCAACAAGCAGATATAGCAATCTGAAATGCACCGGAAGCAATATCAAGCGGATTGCTTCCCGATTCCGACTGATGGCGTTCTTGATGGAGGAGATGTCCTCCAGCAGTTTGTCAACTTGTCTGTCGGTCATGGCATTCATTTTTCAATCCTCCTATATTAAGGAATTTTTACTTTATGATATAAAGTACTTTATTTTAAAACTGCTGTCAAGCGGTTTTTTTATTACTGTGATTGTTGTTTGGTAAGGATCTGTGAAAGGGAATCAAAGAAATGAGAATCGTAAGAATCAACTTTATGATATTACAATATCAACTCGAGCAGAGATACATGGAGAGTATGCCCACCCTGCCGAGATTACTGATGCCATCATTCATGGCTGCTGTGCAACCACTCGGCACATGAAATCGTCAAGATGATCCCATTGAGGTAAATGTAGGTCGGTGCGCTTCTGATTCCACCCATAAGAAAAACCCCCTTTTCCGATGAATCCGCTTCAGTTCGGATAACGATTTCGGATAAGGAGGCTGTCCTTGGGTGTAACCTATTTATATAATAAAATAAATTGCTTATATGGTGGCGATGCAGGGAATTGAACCCCGGACACTGCGGATATGAGCCGCATGCTCTGACCATCTGAGCTACATCGCCACATCGGAAAATTGACAGCGGCTTACGTATCAGCTCGTTTTTATGAAGTCAAGCCGAAAACGTCAATTGAACACGCCCGCCGCCCCATCCTGAAGGGTGGGGTCCGCACTCCGACAAACTGCCGGGAATGGCCCGCTTTTGCACTTCACAAGCAGCCCTCGATCCTATGGTTGCACCGGAATAGACTTGCTGACCTCGATGGTGAATTCCTCCAGGTCCTGTGGAAGCTGCGAAAAAACCACCATGAAGGGAATCTCCTGCCCCGGTTTCACTTGGACGTTGGATCTGTTGTCGCCAAGACGGTTGTGCAGTTTTTTGTTGATGTCCGCCAGGTCCATCCGGGCCAACTGGTCATCCGTCAACGAGTTTCCACAGTAGACCGTCTCCTCCTTAACCAGGGTTTTTCCACTTCCGAAGAGTCTCCCGGTCAACTGGATGAACCGCCGGCTCTGGGGAAATTCGTTTTTCACCATGCCGGTTATCACAAAAAACTTCCCATGCTTTTCATTGTCCACGAACTGGCTCTTGATCTCCGACGTGGTGATTTCCCCGATCGTCTTGACTTCCTGATGCATCAACTGGTCCACATAGGGAACCTGTCTTACATATTCCGTGACAAAGGGGACCTCAACGCCGAACCTGTCAAGGAGAATTACGGCAGCAAAGGCGGCAATTAAAAGCAGCAGGAGAATCAATATCGGTCGCGCCGGGCCGCTTTTACCCACCGGCCTGGTTTTCTTCTGTTTTTTCTTCTTTTCCGTCTTTTTCTTTTTTTCCGGTTCTTGCGCGGCAGAAGCCGCTGCGGCGGCCACTATTTCCTGCTGGTCCGTAGTTTTTAGCGTTTCCCGGTTCTGCCCCCCGTCTTCCTGACCGAAAGCGAAAGCGGCGGCTTCAGCCTGCTCTTCATCCCCTTCGATCTCGAACTCCAGTTCGAGATCGCCTCCGTCCCCGGAACTGTCGGCAGACGCCTCATCCATCTCCAGTTCCTCAAAATTGGAGATGTCCAGTTCCTCGGGTTTCTCGGATATTTTTGCTGCAGCCTCTGCCTTGTCCCGGTCCACATCATCACTGATGTCCAGATCGAGCTCCATGTCCTCGATCTCTTCGTCTTCCATCCCCTCCGCTTCAAACTGAATGTCCGAAAGATCGATCTCCGCGGTTTCTTCCACCAGGTCTTCGTCACCCGGTGTCACCTTCCATTTTTCTACTTCGGCTTCAGCTGAATCGGATTCTCGGGCATCTTCACCGGCAATCTCCTCATCTTTGACTTCAAGCATTTCCTCGATGTCGGAAAGGTCGAGGTCATCGGTATCGTCTGCTTCCAGATCCGGCCCTGCGGGCTCCAGGTCTTCGCCGGGTTCGAACTCCATGTCCAGCTCGAAGTCGAGATCTTCCAGCTCCTCTTCCCTGTCTTCCGCGGCTTCGGCCACCTTTTCGGGTGGCACCGCGGGCGGTGTGTCATCTTCCATCTCGAGCTCGAGGTCCAGCTCCTCGGGGGCGTCGCCGGCCTTGTCCTCGCCCGTTTCAGATCGGGGCGGCGAATCCATTGACAGGGTCTCCTCGAACCCGGCCATATCCAGCTCTTCCACCTCCTTCGCTTCGCCTTCACCGGATTCCACGTCGATATCCAGCTCCAGTTCGGCATCCTCGCCAGGGGCCGGAGGTTCTTCGTCGATATCCAATTCCAAATTTACGTCGGACATGTCGAGCTCATTTTCGGATGCCGACCCGTCTGACGGTTCCATCTCGAAGTCCGTGTCGAAGTCCGTGTCGAAATCCAGTTCGAGCTCCCCTTCCGCTTCCGCGGAGTCCTCCACAGGCGATTCGACCTCCGCCCCGACATCCTTTTCCAAAATCTCGTCAAGTGATGAGAGGTCCAGGTCCTCCTCTTTCCGCCCTTCCGGATCCGTTCCTCCCGCCGCGGCGCCCTCCGCACCGGCGGCAGCCGGTTCTTCATCCATCTCCAGATCCAGGTCATCCAGACCCAAGTCGAGGTCCGATCCCTCGTCTGCGGCTGCTTCCGGGGCACCGTCCAGCTCTATCGTTTCGCCAAAGGCCGAAAAGTCGGGCTCAGCCGGTTCCTCAGCTTCGCCGGCTTCCAGTGCGGCGTCCACGTCAAGGTCGAAATCCCCGGGTGTTGCCTCATCCGCCGCAGTCTCTTCGGATTCCGTTCCGGCTGCAAGATCGGAAGCCGCCGCCATGACCGGAGCCGCATCACCGCCGTCAACGGCTTCTGCTTCACCACCTGCGGCTTTCTCCTGTGGAGCCTCCTCGTCCGGAACGGGTGCTTCTTCAGTTGGGGCTTGCTTTTCCGGAGCGGCTTCTGGGAAGGCGATAAAAACATGCTTGCATTTCGAGCACCGAACCTTGCTGCCTGAAGGTTTGATCAACGTATCATCCAGGTTAAAGCTGGTTTGGCACTCTTCACAGGTAATAATCATGACATCCCCTCAATGGTTATGATTTAAACCGAACGCTTCACCGATTGGCGAGGGATTTTCTCCCATTCCCGGTATGGAATATTAAAGGCCGGTATCCGACATCCAATGGCTTTTGCAACTGCCTGATCTGCCTTTGTTAATCGCTGTAGAGGTACAACAACTACAAAATATTGTCAATATTTTTGATCGCTTTACATGCCGGAGGCGGCCAATTTATTAAGCAGATCCTTTTGTTCGTCGGTCAGTTTTTTCGGGGTGGTTACGATTATGGACACATACAAATCTCCCCTGCCGCCGCCTTTCATGTGGGGGAGGCCGCGGCCGCCGAGGCGCATTTTGGTCTTGTGTTTGGTCCCGGGGGGCACTTTCAGGCTCAGCTCCCCGCCGTCGAGGGTGGGAATACGGACGGTCGTCCCCAGCACGGACTCGCTCAATCTGATCTGCCGGTCGATAAAAAGGTCGTACCCCTTGGAGGTAAAAACAGAATCCGGCGCTGTCTTGGCCTGGATAAACAAATCTCCCGGAGCCCCCCCGAACTGACTGGGTTCGCCTTTGCCGGCGATGCGCAGCTTTTTACCCTCGATCATGCCCTTCGGTATCTTGACAGAGAGGCTTTCCGTTTTCCCCTTGTGCTGGAAGCTGATGGTTTTGTCCGCTCCCGCAGCTATTTCGCCGTAGGTAAGGGGTAGTTCATACACCAGGTCGGTTCCCTTGACCTGGCCCTGATTGCGTCCCATACCACCAAAGGGATCCCCTCCCCCGAAGGAAAATCGGGTCCCCCCCCTGCCGGTCGAGCCGAAGTTCATCCCCCCGAACCCGAATTCCCTGAAAATGTTTCCAAAATCGAAGTTCCTGAAAATGTCTTCCTGTGAATAGCGCTGTTGGAAATCCGTGGATCCGAAGGTGTCGTACTGCTGGCGCTTTTCCTTGTCGCTCAACACCGCATAGGCTTCACTGATGGCCTTGAATTTATCTTCCGCGGATTTGTCCCCCTTGCTGTGGTCCGGGTGATATTTCATGGCCAGCTTCCGGTAAGCCTTTTTTATCTCCTCAGCGGTGGCCTTTTTGTCCACGCCCAGTGTTTTATAATAGTCTTTTCCCGCCATTTAACGATTGATCCTCCTCTGTAACCAGGGTAACACATTATTATAGCTGTAAAAATAAGCGCCGTGCCCCCCTGTGTCAAGGCAGCCACCTGTCGATCGGACCGCCTGGGGGCGATGATTCACCGGATACGGTGTTCGATGTTGGACGTTCAGCTTAGATCTGACGACTGGTTTCTGACTCCCGGCCTCCTGCCGGCGGCCTTGAGGGCCACCATCAGCACGGATATGGCCGCCGGTGTCATACCGTCAATTCTGGAAGCCTGCCCCAGGGATGCGGGTTTTATGGCGGTCAACTTTTCCCTGATTTCGGTCGAAAGGCTGTGAACGGCTCCGTAATCGAACGACCCGGGTATCCTGATCCGCTCCAGATGCTTGAATTTATTGATCTCGTTGATCTGCCGCCGGATGTATCCCTCGTATTTGATTTCTATCTCCACCTGCCGCGTCACCTTCCGGTCCAGAGGCGTTGCCGGGGGTGCCAGTCGCTCCACCACGTCGTAATCCAGCTCCGCCCGCTTCAGCAGCTGATCCAGATAGACCCCGTTGGTCAATTTTTTCGTCCCCAGGCCGTTCAGATACCTATGTGCAGGAGCGCCCGGTTTGATTACGGTCCCCTTTATCCGCTCGATTTCCTCCTCAATCAGGCGTTTGCGATCCTTCACATCCTTCAGGGTGTCGCTGTCGATCAATCCCAGCTCGTTACCGATCTGCATCAGCCGCAGGTCTGCATTGTCTTCCCGCAGCATCAGGCGGTACTCGGCCCTCGACGTAAACATGCGGTAAGGTTCCCGGGTTCCCTTGGTGATCAGATCGTCGACCATGACACCCATGTAGGCCTGGGAACGGTCCAGTATAAAAGGAGGGCGCCCCTGAATCCTGCAGGCGGCGTTGATGCCGGCCCATATCCCCTGGGCCGCGGCCTCCTCGTATCCGGATGTGCCGTTGATCTGGCCGGCCATGTAAAGACCTGCAACCAGACGGGTTTCCAGGGTTGGCTCCAGGTGTACGGGGTTGATGTAATCGTATTCGATCGCGTATGCCGGGCGCATGATTTCAGCCGACTCGAGACCCTTCACCGACCGGACAAACTGCAGCTGAATCTCCATGGGAAGGCTGTTGCCCAGACCGCTGGCGTAGATTTCATCCGTATTCAGCCCTTCCGGCTCCAGAATGATCTGGTGGGAGGATTTGTCCGGAAACCGCACGACCTTGTCCTCGAACGAGGGGCAGTAGCGCGCGGAAACCCCTTTGATAACACCGCCGTACAGGGCGGAGCGCTCCAGGTTTTCTCCGACGATGCGGTGGGCTTCGGGGTTGGTCCGCCCAATATAGCTCGGCAGCTGGGGCAGGGTGATCCCGTCCGAAAAAAATGAAAACGGACGCGGGTCGAGCTCTTCCTGCTGCTTTTCGAACCGGCTGAAATCGATGGATCCCCTGTGCAGCCTGGGTGGCGTACCCGTCTTCATCCTGCCCAAGGTGAAGCCCAGCTGCCGCAGGTGCGCGGGAAGCCCGTACGATGCAAACTCGCCCGCACGCCCGGCCTGTATGGACGTAAAGCCGATGTGCACCAGACCGCTTAAAAAGGTGCCGGTCGCCAATATCACGGCCGGCGCCCTGTAGCCGAACCCGGTTTGGTCCTGAATACCGGCCACGGCGTCGTTCTCGACCACCAACCGCTCGACCAGGCATTGCTTCAGGTCCAGGCCGGCCTGCCCTTCGAGAACCGCCTTCATGGCCGTGTGGTAACGCAGCTTGTCGTTCTGCGCCCGCGAAGAGTGCACCGCGGGGCCCTTTTTGGTGTTGAGCGTCCGGTACTGGATGGCGGACTTGTCGGTAATCTTGGCCATTTCGCCGCCCAGGGCGTCGACTTCCTTTACCAACTGGCCCTTGGCCATTCCACCGATGGAAGGGCTGCACGGCATGGCCGCGACCTTGTCCAGATCGATGGCCGTGAGCAATACCGTGCAGCCCATCCGGGCGGCGGCAAGCGCCGCCTCGCAGCCCGCATGCCCGGCGCCAACGACGATCACATCGTAGTGTTTATCATACTCAGCCATTTTGCCACGCTCCGTTACGTCCAATGCAACCTCCCGCCTTTCCCTCAACGCTGAGGTTTATCGAGCATCCGGTATTATAATGCCGTCATCCCCGTGTGTACAAGTCGAAATATCGCCAGTATCCGCTAATCACGTTTTGGCAGGGATAAATCCCTGCGCTACCAACAGGATCGAAAACATGATCGTTAAAAGTCGGATATTGGACCATTTTAAATTGTTTCATATCCTGGTATTCGATATTAGGATTTCCATGAATAGCGGTTGCCATGTTATTCGGCTACCTTTCTGCTTCGGAAAAAAATTCCTTGTGCTGGACATCGGTTGTATCGGAACCTATATATGACAACTGGTATTGATGTAACCCTAAAACCGGCCGCACGCCATAACCGTTTCCATTGTAAAATGAGTATTCCCCAAAGAAGATACACCGACCTCAACACCTACTTCAGGAGCCGCTTCGGCTGCAGGGTGCAAAAAATTGCGGTGGACGCCGGGCTGACCTGCCCGAACCGCGATGGAACCCTAGCAACCGGCGGCTGCATATACTGCAACGGCAGTGGTTCGGGCACCGGTTTGCTGAAAAAGGGTCTGAGCATCCCGGAACAGATCGAGAGGGGCAAAAAGTATCTGTCGAAGAGATACAAGGCCGACAAATTCATGGTCTATCTACAATCCTTTACCAACACCTACGCCCCCCTGCCCGTGCTGGAAAAAATCTATGCCGAGGCCCTGGCCTCGCCGGACGTTGTCGGGATGTCCGTGGGCACCCGGCCGGACTGCGTGGACGGTCCGGTGCTCGACCTGCTGCAGCACTACACCGCGAGCCACCTCATCTGGATCGAATACGGACTCCAGTCGGCCCACGATGAAACCCTGGCCCTGATCAACCGGGGGCACGACGTGGCGGCCTTTTCACGGGCCCTTTGCAAAACAGCAAACAGGGGTATCAAGATTTGCGCCCACGTCATTATCGGCCTCCCCGGCGAAAAAAGGCGCCACGTTCTGGAAACGGCGGACTTTCTGGCACAGGCTGGCATAGACGGTGTGAAACTGCATCTTTTGTACGTGGTCAAGGGGACGGCGCTCGAGACCCTTTACCGAAACGGCAGTTATCGGTGCCTGGAACAGGATGCCTACGTGGACCTCGTGTGCGATTTTCTGGAACGCATCCCCGAAAATGTGGTGATCCAGCGGCTGACCGGCGACCCGCACCCCCACGAACTGGCCGCGCCGCAGTGGTCGCTGGAGCGCAACGAAACCTTTACCCGCATCAACCGGGAACTGGAAAGAAGGGAGACCCGGCAGGGGAGGTTGTGCCCGCCCGCGTGAGACGAGCGGAAGGTAAAAATGTCTGAAGGTGCGAACGTAAGAAGGTTTGCCGGTAGACCTGTGATCGGCAGTCGGAGAGAAATGTACGGATGAACATCCAACATTGAACATCGAACGGTTGGCTATTTGCTTTTGCCTGATTGCCCAAAAAACCTCAATACCGTCCACCTTGTAGCGCCCCCCCGGGGCGCTTGACAAAACAGCCCCACTGCAATAGGCTGTCATTACTTAAACCTAAGTTCAATTTAGGTCAAAGAAAGCCTTGCAACCACACGGCGGCGGAACCGGGGGCATATGACATATCAGCTTTCTCCGATCTTACGTTTCAAAACCGCAGTTCGATTTTTTCTCTGCCTGGCAATGGCCGTCATCCTCGCACCGGTATCCCCGTTCAATCCCCGTGATGCCGGAGCCGTGGAAGAAACCCTTTACGTGAAAGTCCTGGTGGCCCGCGTGCGCCAGGCACCCACCACGGAAGCCCCTATTCTCTTCCGGGCCAGGCGGGGCGACCCCGTGGTCGTAGAAAAAAAGCGCAATGAGTGGTATTATATCCGCTACCCCGACGGTAGAACCGGCTGGGCTCACCGGGATCTGTTCGCCGCCCCGTCCGATGAAGGCCGCCGATCCGCAGAAAAAAGCCATTTTATCAAAACCATCACCTCGAAAATCGTCTCTGAAAACAGAGAAACCGTGGCCTTCGAACTGAACGGCTTTTACCCCCCGGAAACGTTTGTGCTGAAGGGGGAACGGCCGCGGGTCGTCTGTGATTTTCTGAACACCCGCATAGACGACAATATCGGCGACCGGATCGAATCAGAAGGAAGCCTCATCAAAGGCATCCGTGTCGCGCCCTACGGTGGTGTTGCCGCCCGCGTGAGAATCGTCCTGGATTTGAGCCGCGACCGGCACTACGAGATCGATCAGACCTTTTATAAAAAAGAAAACATCTACCTCGTCACCGTGAGCACCGCGGTACCGTAAAACGCACCGCACCGCGCCGATGCACAGGGGATGCCGCGCGGTCATCGCGGGTTTGAGAGACGGCCCGCGATTTAACCCCAACGCTGCAGGATCGAGCCGGGTGTGAACAGCATGCTTGCGAAACAGACCCTCCCTACGCATTCCTGGCACATCGTCCTGATCGACGATGAACGGGATATCCGCGACGTCGTATCCATCTCGCTGAAGGACAGCGGATACCATGTGGAGGTGGCTGCCGACGGGCAGGCAGGGCTGGACCTGTGCCTCGAAAAAAAGCCCCAGATCGTCATCACCGACATTCGCATGCCGGGTGTCGACGGCATCCAGGTCCTGACGGCGCTGAAAAAATCCGATCCAGACATCGAGGTCATCGTCATCACCGCCTTTGCCGACATGGATCTGGCGGTCAAGGCGTTGCAGCTGGACGCCTCTGACTTCATCACCAAACCCATTCACGACGAAACCCTGCACCTGGCCCTGCGTCGCGCCCGGGAGCGCTACACCGCCAGGAAGCAGGCCAGGGACTACACCGCTCTGCTCGAAAAGGAAAATGCCACCCAGGCCCAAATCCTGCACCAGGACAAAATGATGTCCCTCGGACGGCTGGCAGCCAGCGTCGTTCATGAAATCAACAACCCCCTTTCCGGCATCCTCAATTACAGCCGGCTGATGATCAAGGTATTGGAAAAGGAGGACCTGAACGAAGAACGGCGAAGCCGGTTCCTCCGCTACCTCGACCTGGTGGAAAAGGAATCGGACCGCTGCTCCAAGATCGTGTCGGGCCTCTTGGCTTTCTCCCGCAAGTCGCCGCCGTCCTTTGCGCCGGTGAATGTCGCCGACCTGCTGGAACGCTGCATCGCCCTGAGCCGCCACAGGTTGGCGCTTTCGGGAATCGACTTGACGCGCAGCATTCCGGGCGGCCTTCCCGCCGTTCGAGGAGATTTCAACCAGCTGCAGCAGTGCGTGATCAATCTGATATTCAACGCCATGGACGCCATGCCCCACGGTGGAAAAATTCACATCGAAAGCCGCGTCGAAGCACAGGGCGGCATGGTGGTCATCAGCTTTACGGACACGGGGTCCGGTATCTCCCCGAAGGATCTGCCGCACATTTTCGAACCCTTTTACACCACCAAAAAAGAGGGCTACGGCGTCGGATTGGGGCTCTCCACGGTTTACGGCATCATGGCCCAGCACCACGGCAGCGTGGCGGTGGAAAGCAAGCCGGGGGATGGAACCGTCTTTTTTCTGAAGCTGCCGCCCGCCGCATCGTGATAAAGGGAGAAATCCGGAGATGGGCCGATGATCGACAGGGAAATAACGCAAAAAGCGTGTTCAGGTGTTTACAGCCGGTGGTCGAAAAGCCCGCCGCAAACCCTGAACCGAACACCGATTACCTTGTATCTAAAGAACCACTATGAGCGACCGATTCCAGAACGACGTCATTCTCAGCCAACAGACGCTGGCCCTGCTTGACGAACTCAGTGTGGGGGCCTTTACGGTGGATGTCAACCGCCGGGTCAAGGCCATGAACCTGAATGCCCAGGCGCTCATGGGGCTGAAAGAAGTGGATGTCATCGACAAGGACTGCCGCGAAATATTCACGGGTGTCCCCTGCATGGTCGACTGTGTCCTGCAGAACAAACACAGCGGCGCCGCCGATGAACCGGACGTCGAAATCGTCGATGAAAACGAAGCCAGGATGTTTTTGACCCGCATGGCCATCCCCGTGTACGATCACAATCACCGCCCGGCCGGCTGTCTGACCATCCTGCAGGATCACTCCCCCATCGCCGATCTCATCGACCGGATCCACTATGAGGAACGCACCTTAAAGGTAATCCTGGACAATCTCGACGTCGGCATTTTTACGGTAAACCGCGGCGGTCTGATCACCTTCTTCAACAACGAAGCCGAAAAAATATCCGGCTATAACCGCCGCCAGGTGCTTGGCAAGCCCTGCTCGACGCTTTTCGGCGGCCAGGTCACCGACGACATGTGCCTTTTCAGGGAGTCCCTGGAAAAGGGATGGATGAACAAACCCAGGCAGGGGGAAATTGTCACCCAGGACGGAGAGGCCGTTCCGATCCGCACCAATTACATCGCCCTGAAAAACGAAAAAGGGGCCATCATCGGAGGGCTGGCAACCTTTCACGACCTGACCCTGGTCCGTCAACTGGACCAGGCCATGCACGACCGCTACACCTTTCACGACATGATCGGCAAAAGCCAGGCCATGCAGAAGGTTTTCGAAAAGGTCGAGATTGTCGCCGACGCCGACGCCACCATTCTCATCGAAGGCCCCACCGGAACGGGAAAGGACCTGCTGGCCAAGGTGATCCATCATGCCAGCCAACGATCTTCCCGTCCGTTTGTCAAGGTCAACTGTGCCGCCATCCCGGCCGACCTCCTGGAATCGGAGCTGTTCGGATACGCCAGGGGCGCCTTCACCGGCGCCGAACGCGACAAACCGGGAAGATTCAACGAAGCCGACGGCGGTACGATTTTCCTGGACGAAATCGGCGACCTGCCCCTGCCCCTGCAGGCCAAACTCCTGCGGGTACTGGAAGACAAGGAGTTCTACCCCCTGGGAAGCCGGCACACGCAAAAAGTGGATGTACGCATCATCTCCGCCACCAATCGGGGGCTGGACAAACTCGTGGAAAAAGGCCTGTTCCGGGAAGACCTGTTTTACCGTCTGAACGTTTTCCGGTTCGACCTCCCCGCTCTGGAAGAACGCATGGTGGACCTGCCGCTTTTGATCCAGCACATTTTGAGAAGACTGTGTGCGGCCCGCGGCACCCCCACGGTGGACATCGCCCGGCCGGCCATGGAAATTCTGTTGAACCGCGATTACCCGGGCAACGTTCGCGAGTTGGAAAACATTCTGGAACATGCCCTGATCGTCAGCCGGGAAAGCGAAATACTGCCCCGGCATCTGCCGGATTACATTTGTCGCCCCCAAAAGCCGGCCGGTAATCACGACCATCGAAGCGCTCCCCGTTTCGATGCCCTTCAACAGGAGGAGCGGCACAAAATAATCGAGGCGCTGGCACGGCACAACGGAAACCGCACACGAGCCGCCGGGGCCCTCGGGATTGACCGCTCCACGTTATGGCGCAAGATGAATCGATATAAAATTTCGAAAAATTCATCATGACAACCAATCACCCCCCAAACAACAAGCAGCTGAACAAGCTCCCGCTCAACATCGCCATTGTCGGCGGCGGAAGGGCCTGTAAATTTTTTCTGGATCTTCTGCGTACGGACTATTTCGCATACCTTAGCATCAACGTCCTTGGCGTCTGCGACATCGATCCGGAAGCATCGGGTCTTCAGAGGGCCAGGGAAATGGGTATCTTCACTACCGACAATTTCAAAGACTTGTTCGAGTTCGAACACCTGGACAGCATTCTGGAACTGACCAACAGCAGGGATGTCCTTCTGGAACTCGTTAAACTGAGGCCAAAAGGCGTCGGGGTCGTGGAGCACAACACCGGTCGTTTTTTCCGCTCCTTCTATGAATTAAACCAGCGTCTGCAGTCAGCGGAGCATCAGGCCAATGTTGAAAAACTGTTCTCCAACTTCATGGTCCAGCAAAGCACGGCCGCCATCGTCGTTATCAACACGGATTTCACCATTCACGACGTAAACGAGGTCTATCTGAAGGTCGTCGGCAAGAAGAAAGAGGCCGTCCTCGGTACTCGCTGCCACGAGGCCTTCTACGGCCTGAGCGCCCCGTGTTCCAGCAGCAACTTCCAGATGCGATGCCCCATGCTGGAAACCATGCAGACCGGCAAATCCGCCCATGTCATTCATGAATTCCCGGGAATAATGAACCAGAAATCCTATGGCAATATCGTCACCTATCCCTTTAAGAACGAAAACGGCGACGTCTTCCGGGTGATGGAACTGATCAGGGATATCACCGAGGAAATATCGTTGAAGTGGGAGAAGCGCGCCGAAGAACTCAGGGCCGATCTGAATAAAATGATCCAGGAAGACCGCATGATTTCACTGGGCAAGCTTGCCGCCAGTTGTGTGCACGAAATCAACAATCCCATTCAGGGTCTGCTCACATTTTCGGACCTGATGCAGAATATTCTCTCTGAAGAAACCCTTACGCCGGGCGACACCGAAAATTTCAAGAAGTTCCTGACAATGATGTCCAGCGAACTCGAGAGGTGCGGCCACATTGTGTCCGGCCTGCTGTCTTTTTCCCGCCAGATACCGCTGGAATATAAAAAGCTGGACCTGAACGAGATTATGGATGCCGTTCTGCGTTTGAGCCGTCATAAAATGGAACTCCAAAACATCGAGTTGATCACACAACTGCAACCCGGCGTCATCGCGATTCACGGCGACGCCAACAGGCTGCAGCAGGTGTTGCTCAACCTGATATTCAACGCCATCGAAGCCATGCCAGACGGCGGGCAGCTGAAAATAGTCTCGGAGATGGCTCCATCCGAAAATCAGGTGGAAATCAAGATTGCCGATAACGGTACCGGCATACCGGAAAAACAGGTCAGCCACATTTTCGATCCTTTTTTTACCACCAAAAAGGAGGGCGAAGGCACCGGGCTCGGCCTGTCCATCGTTTACGGCGTTGTGCGCAATCATGGCGGCAAGGTCAGCGTGCAAAGCAAAGAAGGAGAGGGCACGGTGTTCACGCTCGTGTTTCCTGTGATTGAACAAGAGGGAGGATCGCTGTGACCAAGAAAATGCATATCATGATCGTGGACGACGAAAAAATCGTCCGGGAGTCGTTGTACTACTGGTTTCAAAAATCGGGGCACACCGCCGAAACAGCGGCTTCCGGTTTTGAAGCCCTGGAAAAGCTTGAAAAGGTTCCCTTTGACCTGCTCTTTGTGGATATTAAAATGCCCGGCATGGACGGTATCGAGCTGCTGGAAAGGGTCAAAACGGATTTTCCGGATACCATCGTCGTCATTATCACCGCTTACGGTTCCATTGACTCCGCTGTCGACGCGATGAAAAAGGGCGCTCATGACTATCTGCTCAAGCCATTCAAGCCCGATTATCTGTCACTGGTCCTGGAAAAGGTCCTGCAGCAAAAAGCCCTGACCTCCGAATACAACTACCTCAAGGGACGCCTGGAAAAAATCACCCGGTTCGACAACATCATCGGCCAATCGCCTCCCATGAAAGAGATTTTCAAGTTGATCCCCGAGATCGCCGCCAGCGAGGCATCCATTTTGCTGACAGGCGAAACGGGAACCGGCAAAGAGCTGGTGGCCAGGGCTATCCATGCCGAGAGCAACCGTGCCCTGCTCCCATTCATCGCCATTAACTGCGGCGCCATTCCGGATTCATTGCTGGAAAGCGAGCTGTTCGGCCATCAAAAGGGGGCTTTTACAGACGCAAAGCACGCACGCAAGGGATTTCTCGAAGTCGTTTCCGGGGGCACCCTGTTCCTGGATGAAATCGGGGAAATCAGCCCGAAGATGCAAGTGGATCTTCTGCGGGTGCTGGACGAAAAAAAAATAACCCGCATCGGCAACCGCACGCCCGTCGCAGTGGATTTCCGGCTGATTTCAGCGACGCGCAAAGACCTGCAAAAAGCCATTGCCGACGATGACTTCAGGGAGGACTTCTTTTACCGTATCAACGTCATTCACATGCCTATCCCTCCCTTGCGGCAAAGAAAAGAGGACATCCCGCTGCTGGTGGATCATTTCCTCGAAAAATACAGCCAGGAAACCGCTAAACGGGTAGACCGGGTTTCAAAGCAAACCTTGAACGAGCTCGTGCAGTACCAGTGGCCGGGCAATATCAGAGAGCTGGAGAATGCCGTGGAGCGGGCGGTGGTGCTTTCCAAATCCCGAACCCTCACCACCAGCGACTTCGCCTTTTTGAAGACGGCGGCCTCTCCACGCGAAGAAACGCCAACCTTAAAGAGGCTGGAAAAAACGTACATCCTGGAAACATTGAACGGATGCGGCTGGAATGTCACCCGGGCTGCGAAGGTGTTGGGCATCAACCGGGTAACCCTTCACAAAAAGATCGACCGCTATGAGCTGAAAAGCGGAAAGAGATGAGCGCGGATCGTCCCTGCATCGGCCTGATACCCATGGGCGACATACCCGACATGACGCCCAAGGTCATCGCAGCCCATATTTCAGGCTACTTCGATCTGTCGGCGGAATTGATGCCTCCCATGAAAAACCCTGCCCATGCCCTGAACAGGCGGCTGCTTCAGTACGATGCAGGCGCCGTCATCAAACACATGGAAGCGATGTCGTTCGGGGCCTTCGACAAAGTCGTCTGCATCATGGATGTCGATCTCTTTTTACCGGTCTTCACCCACATATTCGGCGAAGCGCGTCAGGGGGGGCGTGTCGCCCTGGTGTCCATGTTTCGCCTCAGGGAGAATGAAGCGGACACCGTCGCCCCGTCGGCCAGGACGCTGGAGCGCGTCGCCAAAGTGTCCCTCCACGAATTGTGCCACCTGTACGGCCTGACCCACTGCGAGGACAGTCGATGTCTCATGCACTTCTCAGGGAACCTGGCAGACCTGGACCGGAGCTCATTCAATCTGTGCCGCTACTGCCGGCGGTTTCTGAATGATGCCGTACAGTAGACTCCGGCGTGGGGTAGATCCAATTTCACCATAGAAAGCTGTGATGAAAACATATGTGACGACCGGTATATTATCTGCACGCCGGTCATCATTTTTTACTTTTTCCCTGTCCCTAAAAACGCCTCCACCAGAACCTCCCATCCGATTTCGGGAAACGACCCGGCGACATCATTGAGGGGCTCCGCACCGGTGGCCGCCAAATTTTCATATTCCGGCCCCATCAACGACAAGAGTCTGCTGCTTTCATGCTCCATCCAACGGATGCTTTCACGACCGAAATAAAGCCCCTTCACATCCTTCTTCGGCATCACCGGTTCCAGGATAAACAGCCATCCTTCATGATAGGGATCGATAGTGACTATTTCAGGATGTTCGAGCGCTTTATGGTTCACCGCCAAGACGACACCGGTCACCGGCGACAAAACCGCAGCTTCATGGCCGCCCTTTTTAAACGTCCACCCCACCTGACTCTGGTTCAACTTCTCGCCCAGCGGCGGCAGCAGCAGTTGCCGGGGGCAACCGAAGACTTTGGATGAAAAATCATCGAGCCCTACCCTGGCGCGCCCCCCGTGTTCAAATCGCGACCAGCTGTGTCCCATATGATAGTAATACCCTTTGGCCACCCGGTATCCGGATGCCGATGACAGCGGCGGCGCCTCCAATTCCCCCCCCAAATCGACCTCATCCAGTATTTGATCAAAAGGGCAGTGATAACACTCGTAATTCATGGTACAAATTTTCGGTGCATCGATGCGGCCCGTCAGGGCATGACGGCATGGCCGCGTGGCGCCATAGTGCGACTTTTTCAGATAGTCGACCCAGCCCTCTGCGCTCAGTGTCTCTTTGCGCCGGCCTTTTTTCATACCCATGGCCTTGCGCATGCCCAAATCAAAGGGACAGTTGTTGCAGTCATAGTCGTTGTCGCATTTACGGAAATTAATCACGCCGGCTTTCATCCAGATGCACGCATCTTCCACCACCTCAAAGCCTTGTACCCGCGTTTTACCGTTTCTTTTTTTCATGTTCCCCTTTGCATTCATTGCGGCACCTCCTTTACGCCACATCCCGTGGTGTGGTTGAAATCTGTCTCTTGCTTATTGGTAGAGCAATATGAATACCAACGGACTCGATGAGGGTGTATTTTATTACAACTATTTGTATTTATTGTTATTAACTGTTGCAAGCCGCATGATTGGCCCACGACTGCCCGGCGACGGCCGGGCGGAAACGATGCGTTTTTTTACACATCTGAATCTCGCACCGGCATGGATGACATTCTTATTGTTTAAATACAGTGAATTAACATGTGTATCGCTTTGCTACACCCCCTGTTGCCATTTCTAATGGCGCGAAGACGGTTTCGGGATGTTGCGTTTAGGCAACTTATCGTTGTGCAACAATTATCTTATTTAATTTATTGTTAAATAAATATTTACACCCTTATTTGTTGCATTTGCTGCAACATAACGGGGACATTTTTCCGCCGTTTTCGGTCGCCATGATATTATAATCAACATAATATCAATTGGTTATGATATTACGAGCGCTTGGCATGCTCTATGCAGAAACATCCCCGAAGGCTTCATTGCCAGGATCACCATCAATGCAGCGGTCCTGATGCTGCCCGCTAACATGGAGGGCACCCCATGCATCGCCGTCAAAAAGCCAAAATCCTCGTAGTGGATGACGAACCTGATACGATAATTTTTCTCTCTAACCTTCTGCATTCGGACGGGTTCAAGCCCATCACCGCCGACAACAAGAAAGACGGGCTGCAAAAGGCGGTCGAAGAAAAGCCAGCCGTCATCATTCTCAACGTGATGATGCCGGGGGAGGCCGGCGTCACCATGTATCGAAACCTCAAACGGAGCGCCCAACTGAAAAGTGTTCCCGTCATCATGCTCTCAACCATCGACAAAAAAACATTTCTAAAATGCCACAACATCTACGGCCAGTATATCTGCGAGGAGATGGCCACCATGGACCGGTTTATCGAAAAACCGCCGGAGGCCGATGATTTTCTCCTTACAGTCAGGGAGTTGTCAGGATATCGTTAAAGCGCTCAAACCGGCGAGACGTTCCGGAGGTCTGCATGAGCATCAAAATAGGGTTTTACATCTGTCATTGCGGCATCAATATCGCTTACAAGGTTCGGGTCGAGGAGGTCGCAGCCTATGCCGGCCGGTTGAAAAATGTCGTCGTTGCCAGAGACTACAAATTCATGTGTTCGGATCCGGGCCAGGAAATGATCGAAAAAGACATTCGTGACTTTAATCTCGACCGGGTGGTGGTGGCCTCATGCTCGCCGCGGCTTCACGAAAAAACCTTTCAAAGTGCCTGCCAAAGGGCCGGCCTGAACCCGTACATGTTTCAAATGGCCTCTGTTCGCGAACAGGTTTCCTGGGTTACCGAAAGTGAAGACGAGGCCACCAACAAAGCCAAAACGCTGGCGGCGGGCGCCATAAACCGCGTCAATTTTCATCAGGCCCTGGAAACCAGGGAGGTCACGGTCAACCCGGATACCGTCGTCGTCGGCGGTGGCATCGCCGGCATGCAGGCCGCCATCGATATAGGCAACGCCGGCAACACGGTTCACCTCGTGGAAAAAGCCCCCACCATCGGCGGCCATATGCTGCAGTTCGACAAGACATTCCCGACACTGGACTGCGCGGCCTGCATCGGAACTCCCAAAATGGTGGAAGTCGCCCAGAACCCAAATATCCGACTCCACACCTACAGCGAAGTCACCGACGTTTCCGGTTATATCGGCAATTACACGGTGACCATTCGCAAAAAACCCCGCTATGTCATCGAGGGCGTTTGTACGGGCTGTGGGGAATGTTCCCAGGTTTGCCCCGTAACGGCCCCCAATGCGTGGGATGAAAATCTGTGTATGCGCAAAGCTATCGGCAGGTCCTTTCCCCAGGCGGTCCCCATCACCTTCAACATCGAAAAAATGGACCGTGCGCCCTGCGTCACCACCTGTCCCGCCGGCGTCAACGTACAGGGGTATGTTCAACTTATCAAAGAAGGCAGGTATAAGGATGCGGTAAAATTGATCATGGAGCGTCTGCCCCTGCCGGGCGTCTTGGGGAGGGTCTGCCCTCATCCCTGCGAATCGGCATGCCGCCGCGGGGAGCTTGACGCCCCGGTGGCCATCAGGGCGCTGAAGCGATTTGCCGCCGATCAAATCACCCTTGAAGACCTGGAACGCCCGGCGATCGAAGACCGCCGGGAAAAAATCGCCGTCATCGGCTCAGGACCGGCCGGGTTGACGGTCGCCTACTATCTGCGTCTGAAGGGCTACCGGGTGACCATTTACGAAGCGCTAGAAAAACTCGGGGGCATGCTGCGTGTCGGCATTCCGGACTACCGGCTGCCGCCGGAAATTCTCGACAAAGAAATCGCGGCCATTCTCAGCCTGGGCATCGCCGTGGAGACCGGCAAACGTTTTGGGAAGGACATCTCACTCAAAACGCTGACATCCATGGGGTATGCGGCGGTATTTCTATCCATCGGTGCCCACCGGGCCCTGTCTCTGGGAATTCCCGGCCTTGAAAGGACCGACGGCGTGGTGGACGCCCTTGAATTTCTGCGCGACGTGAATCTCGACGGGGGCGTGCAGCCGGGCAGAGAGGTGGTGGTCATCGGCGGGGGAAATGTCGCCATGGATGCGGCCCGCGCGGCCAGACGTCTGGGCTCGGAAAAGGTGACCATCCTCTACCGCCGCTCCGAACGCGAAATGCCGGCCTACGCGGAAGAGATCGAAGATGCCAAGGCGGAAGGGATCGGGTTTCACTTTCTGACATCACCGGTGACGGTCCTCAGCCGGAACGGCCGGGTCACCGGTATCGAGTGTATTCGCAACGAACTGGGCCCTGCCGACGCCAGCGGTCGACGACGTCCGCTTCCCGTCAAGGATTCCGAGTTCGTCATTGCATGTGATGCGGTTGTCCCCGCCGTCGGTCAAAAAACGGACAACGCCTGGGCGCCAAACGAGCCGGGCCTCGATTGGACGTCACGGCAGACCATCCGGGTAGATCCGCAAACCCTGCAAACCAGCGTCCCGCATGTGTTTGCAGCCGGTGACGCCGTCACCGGGCCTGCCACCGTGATCGAGGCGGTCAGTGCAGGCCACAAGGCGGTTGCAGCCATTCACGGATTTCTCGATCGTGACGACCCGGCCGCATTGGCGGCGGCATTACAGCCCCAGGAGCCCGCCGGAGAAAACTGGCGGCCCCTGCCCGACGGCGTCGAACCCAACGGCCGCCCTCACGTCGTGCAGACCCCACCGGCCAACCGCTTGGATTCGTTCTGTGAAGTCGAGCTGGGATTCTCCGAACAGGATGCACGGCACGAGGCTGAACGGTGTCTGAATTGCGGGCTGTGTTGTGAGTGCATGGCGTGTGTACAGGCATGCGAGGCCCAGGCCATAGACCACCGGATGCAGGCCGAGGAATTAGAGGTGCAGGCCGGCACCATCATTCTCGCCACGGGCTATGACCTCATGGATCCGACGCCGTTGAAACCGTACGGCTATCACAAGTATCCCAACGTATACACCAGTCTCGAGTTCGAACGGTTGAGCAACGCCACCGGGCCCACCGGCGGCAATATTCTCATTCGCGATGCACGGGGAGAATTCACGAAAGAACCCGAAAGTGTCGCCTTGCTCCACTGTATCGGCAGCCGGGACGTCAATTACCATGAATACTGTTCAAGGGTCTGCTGCATGTACGCCCTCAAATACGCGCACCTGCTCAAGGAAAAAGTCGGGCACCATACCAAGGTCTACGATTTTTACATCGATCAGCGCTGCTACGGAAAAGGCTATGAGGAATTCTACCGGCGCTGCCAGGAAGAAGGCACCACCTTTATCCGGGGAAAGGTGGCGGAAATCACGGACAAGGCGACATCCGAGAGCGAAGAAGGGAAGCTTATCGCCATTGCCGAAGATACACTCTTGGGAAGCCGCCTTCGCGTTCCGGTGGACATGGTCGTACTCTGCGCGGCCATGGAAGCCAGAGAGGATGCCGGCCAGGTGGGCCGGGTTTTCGGGATCAACCGGGGGGCCGACGGATTCTTTCTGGAGGAGCACCCCAAACTGGGGCCGCTGAACACGGCTACCGACGGTGTGTTTATTGCCGGGGCTTGTCAGTCACCGAAAGATATCCCCGACACGGTCGCGCAGGCGTCCGGCGCCGCCGCCAAGGCCCTTTCCCTGTCTACCCGCGGCAAGGTGCCGGTCCCCTCGACCATTTCCTGGATCGACCCCTCTGTTTGCGCCGGATGTCAGACATGTATCGGGCTTTGCCCCTATTCCGCGATAGAGTTCGACGAGAGAAGAAATGTCTCGGTCATCAACGAGGCGGTCTGCAAGGGTTGCGGCAGCTGCAGCGGCGCCTGCCCCAGCGGGGCCGCCCAGGTGAAGCATTTCACAAAAAAACAGATTTTTGCGGAGTTCAGCGGCATCATGGATGCACTCAGTGCTGTGGGTATGTAAACCCCGCAGCTGCAACGCTGGGGTAAAGTCATAAAGCAAATCTTTCGGAGGAGACCGCTATGGATGCATTTGAACCGACCATCATTGCCTTTGTTTGTAACTGGTGCACCTATACCGCCGCCGACCTGGCAGGAACCTCCCGGCTGACGTATCCCAAAAACGTGCGGTTGATACGCGTCATGTGCACGGGAATGGTGGATCCCCAATATGTCATCAAGGCATTTTTGGAAGGTGCCGACGGTGTCCTCGTCAGTGGCTGCCACCCCGGCGACTGCCACTACATCAACGGGAATTACAAAGCCCGCAGACGCATCAAGCTTCTTAAAGAAATTCTCCCGCAATTCGGGTTTGAAGAAACCCGCTTGAAGTTGACCTGGATCGGCGCCAGCGACGGCATCCTCTTCGCCGAGGTGATGCGTGAGCTTGTCGCCCGAATCAAAGCGCTGGGCCCGAATCAAGCCAAGCTGAAAATGGTGATTTAGCACGGAGGAAAGCATGGGTGGCACAATGAAAATTGAAGTCGAAAACAATGACATACTGCAATCCCTCCGGGATTTTTTCCGTTCCCTTCTCGAAAAGAAAGCCATCGATGCGATTTTGGTTCCCCAAAAGCTTCCCATGAAAAACATGGTGATGCCCATGCTTGTTACGGATGCGAAGGACCTTTCGCACGTCGACCCTTTGGCGCCTGTATTCCCTTTGAATGCCGGCAGGATGGCTGCCAGGCTCACCAAAAAGCCCATCGGGGGCAAAATTCTCGTCGTGTTGCGCACCTGTGAACTGCGGGCCTTCATCGAGCTTGTCAAACTCAAACAGGCGCGCACGGAGGAGATCATCCTCCTCGGCATCGATTGCCTGGGAGCCTTTCAGAACCGGGACTACTTCGAACTGGTAGGAGACGATCCTTCCGAAACCACGCGTCTGTTCCATGAAAGCGTTCTGGCCGGCGAAAGCGGCGCCATCAAGGGCTTTGAAATCGCACCCGCCTGTCAGACCTGTGAGCATCCCATACCCGAACAGGCGGATATCCTCATCGGACTTTACGGTGTCGATACCCATCACAATTTGCTCGTTCAGGCCAACACGCAATCCGGCGAGGATTTTCTGGAAGGCGCGCACCTGTCTCCGGCGGCGTCGCCTTCACGGCGAAAAGCGGTCGTCGATGCCCTCCTGAAGGATCGAAAGGCCCGCCGGGACGCCATGTTTGCCAACACCCGGCAACAGATCGACGGCATTGAAAAACTGACGACCTACTTCGCCAACTGCGTCAATTGCTACAATTGCAGGGTTGCCTGTCCGGTTTGTTACTGCAGGGAATGTGTCTTTTCCACGGATGTGTTCGAACACGAACCATCCCAGTACCTGGGGTGGTCCAAACGAAAGGGCATGATCAAAATGCCGACAGACACCGTTTTTTACCATTTAACCCGGCTGGCCCATATGAGCACGGCCTGCATCGGATGCGGTCAATGCTCCAATGCCTGTCCCAATGATATTC
The DNA here is from genome assembly GCA_022340465.1 of Deltaproteobacteria bacterium. Classification (NCBI taxonomy): domain Bacteria; kingdom Pseudomonadati; phylum Myxococcota; class Myxococcia; species Deltaproteobacteria bacterium. The sequence goes on from JAJDNW010000092.1 coordinate 33,271, forward strand.
CGGTCATGGAGGTCTTTCGCACCATTGCCCATCGTTCCCAGAAAGCTTTCGGCTACGAGGCCGGCCGGAGTCTCGATGAAAAGCCACCGCTGTCCGAGTTCCGGGAGAAAGAATTTGAAGATATCGTCGGAATGGGAGATTAGCTGTCGACTCCTCCCCGATGCCTGTCAGCGTTCAGGAAAAAACCGCTGCCAGTGACATGTGACGGAGTCCACTTACCAGGAGGCTTGAATGCATAAAAAAATCGGCAAAGCCCTTGTTGTCGGCGCCGGTATCGGCGGCATCCGCGCAGCGCTGGATTTGGCGGAAACGGGTTATGGCGTCACCCTTATCGACAAATCGCCCCACATCGGCGGTATTCTGAGCAAACTCGATTATCAGTTTCCAACGAATCATTGCGGCATGTGCAAAATGCTGCCGCTGGTGGACCGGGACAAATCCTCCCAGTACTGCCTCCGCAAAGGACTTTTTCACGAAAATATCGAGATCCTTCTATCCACCGAGCTCATCGCCGTTGACGGCGAAGCCGGACAGTACACCGCCCAACTGAAACAGAGGCCCAACTGGGTGGATGCGAACAAGTGCATCGGGTGTGCCCTGTGCGTCGATGCCTGCCCGGTGGAGGTGCCGGATGAATTCAATGAGGGCATGAGTAAAAGAAAGGCCATTTACCTTCCGGTCCCCCACGCCATCCCCAATCCATTCATAATCGACATGGCCGCCTGCACGCGATGTGGGGAATGCGAAAAAATCTGTCCCACAGGCGCCATTCGGCTTTCCGAACAGGCTAGAAGCGAATTCAAGATTCTTGTGGTGGATGATGAACTGATCGTGCGTGACTCGCTCAAAGAATTGCTCGGGGAGGAGGGATTTGCCGTCCAAATGGCGGCCTCGGGTTCCGAGGCGCTGGAAAAACTGGATGTGGAAACATATCATCTCATGCTGACGGACATCAAAATGCCCGGTATGGACGGCGTCGAGCTGCTCGGGGTCGCAAAAGAAAAGTGCCCGGATCTTACCGTCATCATGATGACGGCGTATGCCACCGTCGAAACGGCGGTCGAAGCCATGAAAATAGGTGCGTTGGATTATCTGATCAAACCTTTCGATCCCGACAAAATGATTCCCATGCTCCTCGATATCTACGCAGACTTCGAGGCCGCCGGCGGTCTCGAAAGGGAAGTCGGCGCCATTGTGCTGTGCGGGGGCACCGACTACTATCGGCCCGAAACCGGAAAAAACGCCTATGGCTATGGAATTATACCCAACGTGGTGACCAGTATGGAATTTGAACGAATGCTGAGCGGACTGGGGCCGGCACAGGGCCGCCTTGTGCGGCCATCCGACGGTAAACCGGTGCGCAATATCGGCTGGATTCAGTGCGTCGGCTCCCGGGACCTCCAGTCGAACGCCGATTTCTGTTCGAGCATCTGCTGCATGCATGCCATAAAGGAAGCGCTGCTGGCCAAGGAGAAAAGCACCGACGATGTCGAAACGACCCTGTTCTACATGGACATGCGCACATTTGAAAAATCCTTCCAGCGGTACCGGGATTCCGCGGAAAAAACGCATGGGGTTCGATTCCTGAGAGGAAGGGTCCACTCCACCGAACAAAACGTCGCGGGGGATGTCGTCGTTCGATACGCGGAGCCCGACGGCACCGCCCGGAACATGTCACTCGACCTGATGGTGCTCTCCCTGGGGCAGCGACCGGCCAAAGGCGCCGATATGCTGGCGAACATGCTGGATCTCGGTCAGAATCAATGGGGCTTTTTGGACACCCTTCCCTTTTACGCCACACGGACGCAACGGGAAGGGGTCTTTATCGGCGGCGCTTTTTCGGGCCTGACGGATATAAGCAATTCCGTTATACAGTCATCGGCCGCCGCCCTGGCGGCATCGAGCGCCATCCATTCGTCCGGGGGCGGGCTGGCGCCGGAGGTTTCCAGCGTTGCGCCGCTGCGGGATGTTTCGCGCGAACGGCCTGAAATACTCGTGATTCTCTGCACCTGCGACGAAACGCTTTCCGACGGCCTCGATGTCGACGCCATGGCAAATGCGCTGCAAAACGATCCGTCGGTCAAATGGGTCGAGCGGCTGCGGCAGGCCTGTACGGAAACCGGCTGGAACGAGTTGACCGAACACATCAAGGACCGTCGGCCGAATCGGGTCGTTATCGGTGCCTGCCGGCCCTATGTGTACGCCCGAAAATTGAACGAGCTGTCCAAGGCAACCGGACTCCCGCCCTCGCTGATGGATGTGGTGGACATCCGGACACCGCTTTTCGGATTTGCCGAAACCGACCCGGAAGACAGGCAAAGGGTTGTTTTGAGTGCCCTTAAAACGGGCATCGCCGGGCAACAATATGCAGACCCGGCGCCCGTTCCGACCTGCCCCGTTCGACAAAAAGCACTGGTTGTGGGTGGCGGAATCGCCGGCTTGACGGCGGCGCTGGGCATTGCCGATCATGGGTTTCGTGTCGACGTGGTGGAAAAATCCGATGAACTTGGCGGCAATCTGAATTGGATGAAAAACACCATCGAAGGACACGACACAGCGTCACTTTTGGAAGAAACCGTCGCCAGGGTACACAAGCACCGACTGATAGACACGCACACGGCGTCGCGGATCGTATCCTCGTTTGGCGACGTCGGCTCTTTTTTTACGACCATTCAGGACGAGAAAGGTGTCCCGCTTGACCTGCAACACGGGGTGACGGTTCTGGCCACCGGCGGCTGCGAAGCGCCGGCCGAAAGTTATGCATACGGCAGGCACGACGGAATTTTAACCCAGAAGGAGTTTGCGTGCCGGCTGGCATCCGAACAGATCGACCCGGCTGCAATAGACTCGGTCGTGATGATTCAATGCGTGGGCAGCCGGGAAGCCCCGAGAAACTACTGCAGCCGGATCTGCTGCGCCGCTTCGTTGAAATACGCGCTTCAATTGAAGGCGGGCAACCCGGGTATCAACATCTACGTTCTATACAGAGACATGATGGCATTCGGTTTTCTGGAATCCTACTACACCAGCGCCAGAAAAGCCGGTGTCGTGTTCATTCAATACCATGTCGACCGCAAGCCGGTTGTTCATGTGGACGGCGGCAAGCTCTCGGTGACGACCGTCGAACCGATAATCGGCCGGCCCATTGAAATCAAACCGAATCTCGTAATTCTGGCCACGGGGATTGTGCCGAACCTGACCCGGGAACTGGCGGCGGTTTTCGACATTGCCATCGACCCGGACGGCTTTTTCCAGGAGGCCGAACCCAAATGGCGGCCTGTCGACGCCATCAAGGAGGGGGTGTTTGCCTGCGGGCTCACGCATTCGCCGCGCTCGGTTACGGAATCCATCGCCACCGCCGAAGCCGCTGCAGAGCGGTGCCTGAGAATTCTCACCAGGCACAATCTGCCGTCCGGAAAACTGGTGGCGCAAGTCCGGCACAACCTCTGCAGCCTGTGCGAACGCTGTATCGACGCCTGCCCGTACGGCGCCCGCGCACTGGACATGGACAAAGAAAGGGTCGAGGTCAACCCGGTGATGTGCCAGGGATGCGGCTCGTGTGCTGCCGTTTGTCCCAACGACGCATCCATCCTGGCAGGGTTCCCGAAACAGCAAATGTTCCAGATACTGGATGCGGCCGTGATATGAGAGGAGTATCTGGCCTGGTTGCCAGAAAAAACGTTCAGAATGGGGTGCATGGCTTTAGTACGGTATAGACATGGCAATCGGTTAAATCTGAGGGGGTGATCACATGCATACGACAGCCTTTGACGAGGGAACGCCGGAACCCGGAGACAGACCGGAAAGAGACCCTCTTGACAGCATCAGAGAGATGGTCCTCCCGTGTATTCAGTGCGGCACCTGCACCGGTTCGTGCCCCAATGCGTTTGCCATGGACAAAACCCCCCGGCGGATGTGGCGTATGGTGCTCATGGGTGAGACGGATGCCATTTTCAACAGCCGGACATTCATTCTGTGCTCGTCATGCTACTACTGCACGCTCAGATGTCCGCGCGGGCTGCCCCTGACCGATGCCATGAACGCCCTCAAGCAGATTGCCGCCAGAAACAACCTGGCCAAATACAAGCCGAGCATTCTGTTTTACAAGAAGTTTATTGAAAGTGTCAGGCGTCACGGCCGGGTCAGGGAAATGGAATTCATGACCCTGTACTTCGGTGCGCTCAAAAGCCCTTTGGTGCCCTTCAAGTTCGCCCCCCTGGGCGTGAAGCTATTGCAAAAAGGTAAGGTGTCGTTCCAGGTACCGTCCAAAGGAACGGCGCCCCTGGAAAAGCTTTTTCAAAAGGTGATGGAGTTGGAACGTTGAATAAACCTCAGCGTTGAAATAAACCCAAGCGTTGAAAAAAACCGCGCCAAAGCGCCAATGAGGGAAAGGGTATGAAATACGTATACTATCCCGGCTGTTCACTGGAAGGAACCGCCAGGGAATATGATCTGGCCACCCGTGCCATGCTGCAGGCCGTTGGTGTCGAATTAATCGAAATAGAAAACTGGACATGCTGCGGCGCCAGCGCAGCGGAACCCATCAGTCGTCTTTTATCCCTTGCCCTGCCCGCCAGAAATATCGCCTTGGCGGAAGCGCATACCGACATCGATGACATTCTCGTACCGTGCAGCGCATGCTACCTCAATCTGAAAAAAGTTACCGAAACCGTCAAAAAGGAGCCTGCAACCCTCTCAACCCTCAACGGTGTTCTGGCCGAAGAGGGGCTGGAATTGAAGCGGCCGATGAATGTGCGGCACCTTCTGGATGTGCTTGCCAACGATCTCGGCGCCCGGCCCATAGGGGACCGGCTGCAAACCCCTATGTCCGGTTTCTCAATTGCCCCGTATTACGGTTGTCAGTGCCTGCGGCCTTACGCCGATTTCGACGATCCTGAAGCGCCGACATCCATGGAGGCCCTGATCGAAGCCACGGGCGCAACCGTGTTCGATTGGGAAATGGGGGGCAGATGCTGCGGCGCTTCCCACATGAACACCAAAATGGACGTCGCCCTGGAGCTGGTCGGTGCCATTCTGGAAGCCGCCCACGGGGCGGATGCCATCGTAACGGTTTGCCCCATGTGCCAGATGAACCTGGAGGCCTATCAGAAAAAAATATCGGGAATGCATCGTAAAAACCTGCAGGTGACGATTCTTTACCTGCCCCAACTGCTGGGCTTGGCCATGGGGCTGCAGGACAGGTCATTGGGCCTTGGGCTGAATCTGGCCGTCACCGGCGGATTCAACTCCAAGTGGCACCGTGCCGTCGAAGCGGCATGATGACCTTTTAGAAAATTATGGATCTAGCTACAGCATTAAGGCGCGGGCCGGCAAGCAAACCTTCGTTGGTAGATAGTACCGAAAAATTATGCTGAACATTTTTAGCAAAATCCGACGACGACTCGTATCGAAGCTGATCCTCACAGTAGGGTTCGTCTTTCTGTTCTCGATCACGACGTGGGCCTATTTCAACATCGATTATCAAAAAGAAAAGCTCATGCAGAACATCGTCAATGCAACCGACAGGCTGACGTCCACCATACGCCTGGGCACCCACTATGCCATGATGCTCAATTCCCGGGACGACATCAACCAGATCATCACCAATATCGGGAAACAGCCCGAAATAAAACACATCCGCATCTACAACAAATCGGGTGAAATCAAATACTCCAACCACGCATCGGAAGTAAACTCGGCCACCAACATCAAGGCGGAAGCCTGCAATATCTGCCACCGCTCGAAACCGCCTCTGACCGAACTGGCGCTGAACCGGAGAACCCGGTTTTTCAACGACCCGTCCGGAGAACGGCTCCTGGGCATCATCAGCCCGATTCGCAACGAGCCCGGTTGTGCAGAGGGCTGCCATGTGCACCCTGAAAACAAGAAAATCCTGGGCGCCCTGGACCTGGTTGTCTCCCTGAAGGAAACCGACCGGGAGATTATCATCGCCCAGAGAAGAATCTTCGTGCTGGCCTTTACCGTCTTTCTGCTCACCTCGATCATCATTCTGGTTTTCGTGCTGACCTTCGTAAACCGCCCCATTAAAAAACTGATCGAAGATACGCGCCTGATTGCCCAGGGGAAATATCCCGGAGAAGTCGAAATAGATCGGGAGGACGAGATGGGGCAACTCGCAGCCGCCATCCACCAGATGAGCGAAAAAATCGCGCAGAAACAGGCCGCCCTGAACCAGCAGAGGGATGAATACATGGACCTTTTCCAGCGGGTTCCCTGCCTGATCACGGTTCAAGACCGGTCCTTCAAACTGATCCGCTACAACCAGGAGTTCGCCGACAAATTCGACCCCCAGCCGGGAGAGCACTGCTACGAAGCCTACAAAGGCCGTTCCGAAAAATGCCGGTCGTGTCCGGTAGAAAAAACGTTTAGCGACGGGCAATCCTACTCCACGGAAGAGACGGGTGTGGACAAAGACGGGTCCATCAAGCATTGGATCGTCAGGTCATCCCCCATTTTCAACGAAAAGGGCGACATCGTGGCCGCCATGGAAATATCCCTCGACATCACCGCCAGAAGGCTTCTGGAAGTCGAGTTGGAACAATCCGAAAAAAAATACCACGCCATTTTCAACAATATCCCCAACCCGGTGTTTGTCCTCGACCAGAACAACTTCGAAATCCTGGACAGCAACAACAGCGTGGCAACCGTGTACGGTTACACCGCGGACGAGATCAGGGGGCGCACCTTCCTGGAGCTGTTCCGAACCGACGAAACCGAGCACTATGCCTTCAAGCTGCGCACCGCCTCCATCATCAACCAGGCCCGGCACATCGGAAAGGACGGCAAGGAGCTGTTCGTCAACATCCGCATGTCACCCTCGGAGTACTCCGGACAGCGGGTGCTCCTGGTAACCACCAGCGATATCACCAAACGCCTGGAGACCGAACAGCAGTTGATCCAGGCCAGCAAAATGGCCACCCTGGGCGAGATGGCCACCGGCGTCGCCCACGAACTCAACCAGCCGCTTTCGGTCATCAAAACGGCCTCCAGTTTCCTGGTGAAAAAGCTCAACACCCAACAGCCCATCGCGGAGCAAATCCTGGCAACCATGCTCGAAAAGGTCGATGGCAACGTTGACCGGGCCACCAAGATCATCAATCACATGCGACAGTTCGCCAGAAAATCGGATGTGGCCATGGAAAAAGTCGATGTCCATTCGGTGCTGGAAAGCGCCTTTGAAATCTTCAGCCAGCAGCTCAAAGTGCGGGGCATCGAGATCCTGCGCGAGTTCTCCCCGGACCTGCCCAGGGTAAAAGCCGATCCCGGCCGCCTGGAGCAGGTGTTTATCAATCTGCTGCTCAACGCCAGGGACGCCATCGAGGAACGCTGCAGCGGCCAGCCAGGCAGCGACCAGGAAAAAAGCATCCTCTTGAAAACCTACGCCGACCGGGACCATGTGACCGTCGAGATCTGCGACACCGGCGTGGGCATACCGCCCGATATCGTGGAAAAGGTTTTCGAACCCTTTTTCACCACCAAAGAGGTCGGCAGGGGCACCGGCCTGGGACTGTCGATCAGCTACGGGATCGTCAAAGACTGCGGCGGGGAAATCATGGCCGTGCCCAATCGAGGCCGGGGAACCTGTTTTCGCCTTGTCTTCCCCGCCCTGAAACCACCGGCGCAACCCGAATAGAGGCCGGCGCTCAGAATCACGGCGGTCGAAGGCCTAAGATGAACGTCCAACATCGAAAGCTGAACATCGAACTGGATGAATAGATTTTATCTCCTGCACATACAGCAGGAGGCGACATGAGTTCGGGAGAGGTTATGCATGTCAGCCGATAATGAAAAAAACGAGATCTTGCTGGTCGACGATGAAGCCGACATCCGCGACGTTCTCGCCATCGCACTCGAGGATCTGGGGTATGACGTGCTTGCGGCGGTCAACGGTGAAGAGGCGCTGCGGATCTTCAAAACCCGTTCCCCCTCGCTGGTGCTGACGGACATCAAGATGCCTCACATGGACGGCATCGAACTCCTCAAGCGCATCAAACAGGAAAATCCGGAGTGCGAGGTGATTATGATCACCGGTCACGGTGACATGAACCTGGCCATCAAAAGCCTCAAGCACGAAGCCACCGATTTCATCACCAAACCCATCAATGTCGATGCCCTGGAAATATCCCTCAAGCGTGCCGAGGATAAAATCGTTGTCAGGGAAAAACTCAAAGCCTACACGCGCAGCCTCGAGGCCCTCATCAGGGAAAAAACAGAACTGCAGGACAATCTTTCCGCGCTGGGATTGATGATCGGCTCCATCTCGCACGGTATCAAGGGTCTCATCACCGGCCTTGACGGGGGCATCTACCTCGTCAATGCCGGCATCGAAAAAAAGGACCTGTCCCGCATCCAGGAAGGGTGGGACATCATCCTGACCATGATCGACCGGATCCGCAAACTGGCCGAGGACATTCTGCTGCAGGCCAAGGAGCGGGAACCGGAAATGAGGCCGGTGGACCTGCCGTCTTTTGCCGGCGAAGTTGCCCAAATCATCGCGCCCAAAATGGAAAAGCACGGGATCGATTTCATCTGTGACTTCGAGGCCGATGCCGGGGCCGGCATTCTCGACGCCAGATATATCACCACGGCCCTGGTCAACATCCTGGAAAACGCGGTCGATGCCTGTGTCAAAGACATCCGCAACAAAAACAAACGCATCACCTTCGGCCTCGAGACCGACAATCGGCATGTACGGTTCACCATTCACGACAACGGCATCGGCATGGACCTGGAAACCAGGGAAAAAATATTCTCCCTGTTCTATTCCTCCAAAGGGCGCAAGGGTACCGGCCTGGGACTTTTCATCGCCCACAAAATCATCGGGCAGCACGACGGCGGCATCCATGTGGATTCGATGCCGGGTCAGGGGGCGAAATTTACCGTCAAGCTCCCCAGGAAACCGGCCCGGTAAGGGCTCGCGTCGTATAGAAATCCAACCCGGTTAACCGGAAATTCCTATATCGAACACCTAACCCGGATAAACCGGAAAAGACAAAGATCATTTATCACGACTCACGACCTAACACGGGGATCGCCGTATACCGTGCACCCTACACCGTGTACCGTCCTAGTAATTGAAACCCTCACCTTAGGAGAAAATCACTTACCAGCGAAGCCGCCGCTTCGGCATCATCCGGCCCCAGCCAGACAACCTCGGGATCCGCCCTGAACCAGGTCATCTGCCGCTTGGCATAGCGGCGGGTGTCGCGTTTCAATGTTCTGACCGCCTCTTCCCAAACCGCGGCGCCGCTCAGGTATTCGGCCATGTGGCGATAGCCCAGGGACCGCATGGATTTCAGATCCTTTGAATAGCCCTTGCCGACCAGCCCCTCGACCTCCTGCAGCAGCCCCTGCCGGATCATGGCGTCCACGCGCCTGTCGATGCGCCTGTACAGGTCTGCCCTTTCCATAAAAAGCCCGATTTTCAGCGTCCTCAGGCGCCGCCCGCTGAACTGGTGTGACCGCTGGCGCGCGGACAGCGGCGTGCGGGACGTCTCGAACACTTCCAGCGCCCTGACGATGCGGTAGGTGTCGTTTTCATGGATGCGCGCGGCGGCGGCGGGGTCGCAGCTCACCAGGCGCCGGTAAAGATGCTGCCCGCCTTTTGCCGCGGCTTCCTCTTTGAGCCGCCGCCTCACTTCGGGGTCCACTTTTACGGTCTCGAACAGACCGTGTATCAGCGACTTGATGTACAGACCCGTCCCGCCCACCACAAACGGCAGAACGCCGCGTTGGGACAGCTCCAGAACCTTGGCATAGGCCATGCCGGCAAACATTTCCGCGTCGAAATGTTCATCCGGCTCCACCACGTCCACCATGTGATGGGTGACGGCCGCCCGCTCCTCCGACGTGGGTTTGGCCGTCCCGATGTCCATCCGGCGGAAAAGCTGCATCGAGTCGGCGCCGATGATCTCGCCGTGGAAGCGTTTGGCCAGGGCGATGGCAAACGAGGTCTTGCCGATGCCGGTAGGGCCGCAGATCACCACCGCCGCCGGGAGGTCGTTATTCTGAACGTTGCCATTAATCAATCAAAGTAACCCGTAAACCCAAGAATGCGTTTGTTGCCGCCCTGAAAATATCGGAGGCGGCAATGGACGCTATTCGGAATATTTGTCCGGCGGCCACTCCAAAATCCCATATGACATTCCGCGCCGGGTTGCCAGCATAAAATTTCTGGCTCTTCATGAATCTAAATTGTATCACACGGCCGCGGGAAGTTGAGCCGGTTTTCATTTTTTTCACCGCAAATATACAATGATAAGAGGCGGGGAAGCTTGGCGACCGTAGTGCCAGGATGCTGGTAAATCCGGAGCCATAATGCTTCCATTTCATACTAAATTTATCTGAAAAATCATTATTTTAATAATTCTTAGACCTTAAACCCGAAAGCAATGCATCCCCCCTCATTTCCCGTCAAATTTCATTGACAAGCATAGGTCCACCATATAGATAAATTTCTTGGCCCTTTTTTCAGCATATTGGCAAATGCGAATCATATCATCTGTTTGGCTCTATTAAATTTTTGACCGGGAGATACACAATGGCAAAAGATGTAATCGGTTCGGTACTGGTAGTCGGCGGCGGCATCGCCGGAATGCAGTCCGCGCTTGATCTGGCAAATTCCGGCTACTACGTACATCTTCTCGAAAAGTCGCCCGCCATCGGCGGCGTGATGAGTGAACTGGACAAGACCTTTCCAACCAACGACTGCGCGATGTGAATTATTTCACCTGTACTGGTCGAGGTCGGCCGGCATCTGAACATCAACCTGATCACCAACTCCGAAATAGAAAAAATCGAGGGTTCCGCGGGCAATTTCAAGGCCTTCATCAACTCGAAGCCCCGCTACATCAATCCCGACGCCTGCACCTCCTG
>JAJDNW010000093.1 GCA_022340465.1 Deltaproteobacteria bacterium
ATGTCGGCGCAGGAATGTGCCGATCTCGTGCGGAAACTAGTGGGATAGAAAAAAAGGCGGGGCCGCTTTGGCAAGCGGACCCGTCCTGAAGAAGGATGCAACCTAGTGTCAAATAAAAAAGGGGGTTTCAAAGAAGCCCCCAATTTATTTGGCACTGTTGGTGGAGCTGAGGGGGATCGAACCCCTGACCTCATGACTGCCAGTCATGCGCTCTCCCAGCTGAGCTACAGCCCCGTGAAGAATCCGTAAAGTAGCAAAAAGAATTTTAGCTGTCAATCCCTATTTAACAATGACACCGCTTTGCGGCTTGCCGCAGAGATTTCATTGAGATGTTGACAAAAACCAAACGAAAAAATAAATTCAACTGTTTAAATGGAAGGGGAAAGGTGGCTTTCAGAACGGTTCCGGTGCGGCGGCGCATGCGGAAAAAGCAAAAAAAACCGTGCGGGCTGCGCGCCTTTATATTTTAACTATCTGAATAAATTTAATTTTTAATTGAGGTGAACGTTAATGCTGGGTTTGATGCGCAAACATGCAACGAGCTGGTTGATCAAAATTGTGTTGGGGGCGATCGTCATCGTTTTTGTGTTTTGGGGGGTGGGCAGCTTCCGTAGCCGCAAGGCCAGCCTCATCGCGAGTGTGAACGGCGAGGCTATCGGTGCCGAAGCGTACAACCAGGCTTACAACGCGATGATGGAGCAGATGCGACAGCGATTCGGCAACAATTTGAACGAAGATATGGTGAAAATGCTGCATCTGGACAAGCAGGCCCTGGACCAGTTGATCGACCAGAAACTGATGGTGCAGGAAGCCGACAAACTGAAACTGAGGGTCACCGACGAAGAAACCGTGGATTCCATTACGAGCATGCGCGCGTTTCAGACCGATGGCCGGTTCGACCCACGCCTGTACCAGCGGGTCTTGGATTATAATCGACTGACGCCCGAAGGGTTCGAAAAAATGCAGCGCAACAGTCTTCTGACAAGCAAGCTGCGGGCGTATATCAGCAGCAATGTTCAGGTTTCCGATGGGGAGGCCCTGACCTATTATCAGTGGCAGAAGGCCGCCGTCGACATTGAATATGTCCTGTTCGCCCCCGATACCTATGCGGGTGTGGAGACATCGCCGGAAGAGATTGAAGCCTATTTCGACAAGCACAAAAGCACCTATAAAACCGACCCCATGATCGATGTCCAGTACCTCCGCTTCGATCCGGATCAGTACAAAGATTCCGTGACGGTGACGGACGAGGAGATCGGGGAGTATTACAACGCCAATCGCTCCGAGTTCGAAACGCCCAAAACCGTCGAGGCGCGCCATATTCTCATCAAGGTGGCCGCCGATGCTCCCGAGGAAGCGGTCGAGAAGGCCCGCACCCGGGCCGTCGAAATCCTGGACATGGTCAAAGCCGGCAAGGATTTTGCCGAGCTTGCCGCTCAGTATTCGGAAGGGCCCTCCAAAAACAACGGGGGCTATCTGGGGACCTTCAAAAAAGAGGACATGGTGGCGCCTTTTGCGGAAAAAGCGTTTTCCATGCAAGCGGGCGAGGTGAGTGAACCGGTCAGAACGCGTTTCGGGTGGCACCTGATCAAGGTAGAAAAGGTAAATGAAGCATCCACACAATCCCTTCAGGAAGCCAAAGGCCGTATTCGCGACAAACTTTTGGGTGAAAAGGCCAAGGCCCTGGCCTACGATGCGGCGGAGTCCTTTTACGACCAGACGCTGGAAGGGGACAACCTTGCCGAAACCACCCGGGAAACGGGGCTGAAGGTCATAAAGACCGGCCGCTTCAGCCGGAAAGGCGACGGCCTGGAGGGCGTGGCGGATCGCACCAAATTCATCAATGCCGCCTTTGGGCTGGAACCCGATCAGATTAGCGAAATTCAGGATTTCTCGGACGGCTACTACATCCTGCAGGTTACGGAAACCGTTCCGGGCAAGATCCCCGAACTCGAAGCGGTGAAAGCCCAGGTCGCCGCCGACCTGAAGAAGGAGAAGCAGGGAGCCATGGCGGAAGCGGATGCCGAAAAATTGCTGGCGGCCCTCAAAAACGAACCGGGTGGGGACACGGCCGCCCAGGCGGCTTTCAAATCGACCGGTTTTTTCGAGCGCGACGCGTCCATTCCGGGAATGGGGTATGAGAACGACATTTCGAACGCTGCCTTCATGCTTACCCAGAACAACCCGCTGCCGGAAAAGGTTTTCAAGGGCGCCAAGGGCTTTTATGTCATCCGCCTCAAAAATAGGAAGTTGCCTGATGCCGCCGGATTTGATAAAGAAAAAGACGATATCAAGACGTCTCTCCTGAGAAGAAAGCAATCACGGGTTTTCAATGAGTGGCTTGCGTATGTAAAGGAAAACAGTGAAATTTCCATTAAGGAAGGTGTTATCGAATAGACGCGGCAGGGCCGGGAGTAATGCACAAGGCTTCGATAAACCATCCATGCATCAAGATCGACGATGCTACAACGATGAGGGCAAATTATCTTTAAGCATTGAGATGAGGCGGACATATGAAATTTTTGGATGATTTCCGGGTCAAAAAAGTAGCTCCGGTCAGCAAAAAGTGCCCCCATTGCTACACCCATATTCCGCTGAAGGCCAAAATATGCCCTTCCTGCAAGAACAAGGTCGGTCTGATCGACAAACACGGGATGGCCACACGCAGAATCGACTGGATGAGCTACATCATTTGTTTTTTGGCCTGGTTGACGCTGGGAGTGTACATCTGGATGGCTTTTCTATAACCTGAGTTGAGCGTTTCGAATGTAAACAATGGTGAGAAACCGAATTCCATGGCGGAGTTGACATCATCCGATCGCGAATATCTTCTGAGGATGGCCCGCAACGAGATTGCCGCTGCGTTGGGGAGCGGAGATGCCCTGCCAAGACCCGCTTCGCTTTCCCCGGCGGTATTTGAAAAACGCGGCTGTTTTGTGACCCTGCACCAGCACGGGGAGCTGCGGGGCTGTATCGGCATCATAGAACCCGACCACCCGCTGATTGACAATGTTTCCGACAATGCCGCCAGCGCCGCTTTCAGGGATCCCAGGTTTTCACCGCTCACCATTGAAGAACTGGCCGCCACTGACATCGAAATCAGTGTTCTCTCCCAACCCGTGGCACTGGCATTCAAGGACGGCGAAGACCTGAAAAGGCAGCTCGAGCCCGGTGTGCACGGTGTCATTCTTTCCCGGGGATGGCACCGATCGACCTTCCTCCCGCAGGTTTGGGAGCAGTTGCCCGACAAAGAGATGTTCCTGAGGCATTTGTGCGAGAAGGGGGGCATGCGGGGGGACTGCTGGAAAAGCACCGAAACCAGCGTGGAGGTATATACCGCAGAATACTTCTCCGAGTAATCAATCTGCCGGCGGGCGACGTCTGACGGCAGATTGATTACGTGACGGCCTGCGGCATAATTTATTAGAAGATGTACTGAGTATCTAATGCCTCCTCAGTAATTTGTTCTAAAAATCGCGATGGCCGGTTAAGAAGCATGCCCGTGGCCCGGTCGTACGCCTGTCCCGGGCAGGTGAAGAAAAGGTGCTCTTCGGCCCGGGTGGCCGCCACGTACATCAGCCGCAGCTCCTCTTCGACGACATCCTCCTTGTGCAGCGACCGCAGGGCGGGGAACCTACCGTCCATGGCCCAGATGATGAACACCGTATGCCATTCCAATCCTTTGGCGGAGTGAATCGTCGAAAGCGTCAGGCGGCTTTCATCCTTGGAATGATCGGTGGCAAAGGTACCCTCCATGCTTGTGCTGGGAGGTTCGATGGCCATGTCGGCCAGGAACGTCTCCAGGTCGACGTAACGCTCCATGATGGACAAAAGCTGCTCCAGGTCTTTTTCACGCCTGGGGTGATCGTCGAAACGCTTTCTTAAAATGGGGAGATAGTAGTTTACGACGCTTTCACCCAGCGCGGCAATGGGCATCGATTCCGGCTTCAGGGCCGCAAAAAGGGATTTCAACCCTTCGACCGAATTCGCCAGGGCGGGTTTCAATTTGAGGTGTTCCAGGCCTCTGTGCCCACGGCCTGTCGCCCGAAGGTCCCTGAAAAGCCGGGCCGCGCCCTTGGGTCCGACTTTCTCCAGCAGCAGCAGGATGCGTTGCCAGCTGACATTGTCCTCGGGATTGTGAATAACCTTGAGGTGGGCCAGCACATCCTTGATGTGGGCCGAATCCATGAATTTAAAACCGCCGACCTTGACAAAGGGGATGCCTTCCCGGCCCAACTCGATTTCGAGGTCGAACGAGTGAAATCCCGCCCTGAAAAGGACGGCTATTTGGTTGAGGCGCACGCCTTCGAGGGAAAGCCCCCTGATTTTGTCGATGATGAAGCGCGACTGACAGTTTTCATCGGAGGTAATCACCAGACACGGAAGGCGCTCGCTTTTTTTCCTGGAAAAAAGGGTCTTGGTGTACTTCAGAGCCGCCTGGTCGATGATCTGGTTGGTCAAATGCAGGATGGGCTGCACGCTTCTGTAGTTTTCCTCGAGACGGATGATGGTGGTTCCGGGGAAGCGATCCGGAAAGGAAAGAATGTTCCTGACTTCGGCTCCCCTGAAAGCATAGATGCTCTGGGAGTCGTCACCGACCACCATGATGTTGCCGCTGCCGCCTGTCAGGAGATAGACAATGTCCGCCTGAATCTGATTGGTATCCTGGTATTCGTCCACCATTACGAATTGAAAAGCCGATGAAATCTGTTGCCGGATGTCCGGAAAATCATTCAGCAATTTGCGAAAATTTATCAGAAGATCGTCGTAGTCCATCAGGTTATGGCGGTTCTTATGGGTGTCGTAGGCGGCGTAGAGCTGCGTCAGCGCTTCCATGTGGATCGAAAAATGGGGGGCGTCGTCGTAGATGACGTCCTCTAATGACGCCACTTTGTTGACGCTCCGGCTGAACAGGCTGGCCAGGGTGTTTTTTTTGGGAAAGGAGCGGTCCTTTTCCCCCAGTCCCATCTCCTTCCTGAGCATGACGATCAGGTTTTCCATGTCGGCGCGGTCGATGATGGTAAAGTGCCGCTCATAGCCCAAATGGGCCGCATACCGGCGCAGCATGGTGTTGGCAAAGGAATGAAACGTGCCTCCGGCGACATTTTCGCAACGGTCGTCCAGCAGCATGGCCGCCCGCTGCAGCATTTCCTGGGAGGCCTTGCGGGTGAAGGTCAGCAGCAGTATGGCTCGCGGCGGCACGCCTTCTTCCACGAGTCGCGCCACCCGGTAGGTCAGCGTTCTGGTTTTGCCGCTGCCGGCTCCGGCGATAACCAGCAGAGGGCCCTGGTCGAATTTGACGGCTTCGTATTGCGAAGCGTTCAGGTGGTTTTTGTAATCGATCATTCTTAAAATTTGAAACGCCCAACTTGGGTTTTTTGTTACGGTTCCGTCATGCGGCGGTCGCGTTATTGGCGATCGGCAGGGGGTGACCGCTCAGCTAAGGACAACGTTGGGGCGTGTTATAGACGCCGGACGCAAAGGATGTCAACGTCGGTGTTTGAAAAATCGGCGATCGGATATATATTGAGTGTTGGCACCTTTTTGAACCGAGATAGCGAGCGCATTCCCTGCAGCTTGCTGCAGGGTAAGCGAGCGAATCATAATTGATAGAATTCCTTACGGTGAAGATTCCCCTTACGCTTGCTGCGGGGAGTGTTCAATCCGATGTCCGGTTGCCGAGATTCTTTATGTAAAGGAGGTCGTTCAAATGATTGGATCCAGATCGACATACACCCGGGGGATAGACCACATCCTGAGAGCTGCCGTTATCGCCGGCTTCATGCTTCTGCTGCTCGGTAGCTGCGTCCGCCACCCCGGCAGTGTCGCAAAAACCACCGAAACCGGTAGATCCGCCGCGCCTGCCTGGCCTCACGAAAAGAGCGACCTGGCTCCCGATCCCGACCTTTATTTCGGAAAATTGGACAACGGGTTCCGTTTCGTCTTGATGCACAACCACAATCCCGCGGGAAGGGTGAGCATGCATTTGGACGTTCAGGTGGGATCCATGCAGGAAACCGACGACCAGCAGGGGGTGGCCCATTTTCTCGAGCACATGGTCTTCAACGGATCCGAACACTTTAAACCCGGTGAACTGGTAAAATATTTTCAAAGCATCGGGATGGCGTTCGGCGCGGACGCCAATGCCCACACGGGTTATCTGGAAACTGTCTACGACATTTTCCTGCCTTCCGGAGACAGGGAAAGTCTGGAAAAGGGACTGCTCGTCATGCACGATTATGCGGGGGGGGCCCTGCTGCTCCAGTCCGAGGTGGATCGGGAGCGCAACGTCATTCTGTCTGAAAAAAGAAGCCGTGATTCGGCCGGGTACCGTACGTTTATCGAATCCCTCAAATTCGAACTTCCCGAGGCCCGGGTCTCCCACCGGCCGCCTATCGGAACGGAAGCCGTTCTGAACGGGGCGGACAGTAACCTTTTGCGGGGGTACTACGATGCCTGGTACCGGCCGGAAAAAATGATCCTGGTGGCGGTGGGTGATTTTGACGTCGACTTGGCGGCCTCGCTGGTGGAGCAGCGGTTCAACGGCCTCGAGGCCAGGGGAGCGGCCGGGGAACCGGTGGATTTCGGGCGCGTCGATCACGAGGGCGTGGAGACATTCAACCATTATGAAAAAGAGGCCGGCAGCACGACCGTCACCATCGAGGTCTTGACCGGAAAGGATCCGGTTCCGGACAGCAAGGCGCTGCAGAAGGAGCAACTGCTGAGCAACATGGCCGACCGGATCGTTCAGAACCGGCTGGATGCAGAGATGGGTCGTCCCGGGGTGCCGGGGACCGATGCCGTCGTCGGATCGGGCCTGTTTTTGAATCATGTTCAGTACGCCATGCTGTCGGCGGAGGGTGAGCCGGAAGCGTGGGAAAAGCTGCTCGCCTACCTGGATCAGACCCTCCGCAAAGCCCTGGAATTCGGGTTTACCGACGCGGAACTGGCACGGGTGAAAAAGGAGTTGTTAGCCGAGCTTTCCGTGGCCGTCCAGAAAAAGGACACGCGCGAGAGCAAGGTGCTGGCAAGGCAGCTGATTCGCACCCTGAATGCCGACCGGGTGCCGCGGTCGCCGGATCAGGATCAGGCGCTGCTGGGGGCCTACATCCAAACCGTGAAGCTGCCGGATGTCAACGCAGCCTTCAGAAAGGGGTGGTCGCCCGACCAGCGGTTGGTTATGGTGACGGGCAACGCCGACCTCGCGGGCGGGCAGGAAGCCCCCCGGCAACTGATCGCAGCGGCTTACAATCGCAGCCAACAGGTGGCGGTGAGCCCGCCGGCGGACAGGGGGGCGGTGACCTTTCCCTATCTGTCGCCCCCTGTGAAAGAGGGGGGCATAAAAAGCCGCACCAGCATCGAGGATCTGGGGATTGTGCAAGTGGAATTTGCAAACGGCTTTCGGCTCAATCTGAAAAAGACCGACTTTAAGGACAATGAAATTTTGGCGAATCTGTCCTTCGGCAAAGGCCGGTCGGAGGAGCCTGAGGCGTTGCCCGGACTGGCGGAATTGAGCACGGAGGTCATTGCCGAAAGCGGGTTCGGGCATCTGGACAAGGCCGACCTGGATGCGGCCCTGGCCGGAAAGAATACATCCATGGTTTTCAATTTCGATGCATCCCGGTTCATGCTGCAGTGCCACACCGTACCGGATGAGTTGGAGCTGATGTTCGCACTCATGTATGCCCAGCTGCAGGACCCGGGTTTCAGGAAAGACGCTTTCGCCCTTGCCGACAAACGCTTCGAGCAGAGGTACAAGGAGTTGGCCCACACCGTGGACGGGGCCATGACCCTCCAAGGGTGGCGGTTTCTCGCCGGGGGGGACGGCCGTTTCGGCCTGCCGCCCTATGAGGACTTCAGCCGGCTGACCCTGGACCAGGTGCACGCCTGGGTGGGGAAGGCGTTGAAGGAGGAACCCCTCGAGCTTTCCGTAGTGGGCGATTTCGAGACAGACCGGGTCATCGATCTTGCCGGACGTTATTTCGGCACCCTCGACCCGCGTCTTGGTGCAACGAATACCGGCATGGCGGAAGGACCCGTGTTTCCTGCGGGCAAGGAACTCAGGATAGAGCTGCAGACCGAGAATCCCAACGCCCTCGTATTGGTGGCCTATCCCACGGATGACATGTGGAACATTTCCCGGACCAGACGGCTGGCCGTGCTGGCAGACCTTTTTTCGGAGAGGTTGCGAACCAATATCCGCGAGAAGCTCGGGGAGTCCTACTCGCCGTATGCTTACAACAGGGGCAGCCGGGCATACAAGGGGTACGGCTACCTGGCCGCCGTGGTTGAAACCGATCCTAAAAAGGTGGACCGTGTCGTGGACGAAATCAGGAAAATTGCCTCGGGCATTGCCGAACAGGGGGTCTCGGAAGACGAGCTCCACAGGGCGCTGGAACCGACCCTCAACCGCATTCGGGATATGCGCAATAGAAACGGCTACTGGTTGAGTACCGTGTTGACGGGGGCGTCGAAACATCCCCTTCAGCTGGCCTGGAGCCGCACCATCGAGGAGGACTATGCCTCCATCAATCTGATGGAGGAGGCGGCCCTGGCAAAGCGTTACCTGATAGATTCAAAAGCCACTGTAATCGTGGTAACTCCCGCCATGAAGAACTGATTTTCCCTTGACAAGAAAGGGAACTACATGTACAAATTCGCAGGTAATTTTCGCCTGTTATCGTATTTTTACCAGCAAAACCTCTGTGTTGCAACCTTGAGGAAAAGACAGCCGGGCGGTTATTTCCAACCATGCCGGGTTGTTCGGTTTTTTTGGACCTGTTTGTTTTTTTCGCCAGGTAAAACGAACCATAGCTTGACGGAGTTTTCATGAGCACACTAGAAGATCAGAAACATGCGGTTTCCGATAAGGAGACCGAAAGTCCCGCCGCTCCCATTATCCTCTTCTTCATCATCGGTTTCGCCGCCAGCCTCATCATCGGATGGGGCATCTTTCCAAAGCTGCTGTACTCTCAAAAACGTCAGCCCGTCGATTTCAATCATGCCCTGCATGTGGAAGAGGTCGGTGGGGAGTGTGAAAGCTGCCACTATTTCAGGGAAGATGGGCGTTTTTCGGGCATCCCGAACCTAGCGACCTGTATGGAGTGCCACGAAGATGTCATCGGTGCCAGCGCTGAAGAGGAAAAATTTGTCACCGAGTACGTAATCCCGGAACGCGAAGTGCCCTGGCTTGTCTATGCACGGCAGCCGGACTGCGTTTATTTTTCCCATGCACCCCACGTGATTGCCGGCAAAATGACGTGTGTCGAGTGCCACGGACATATCGGCGAGTCGGTACAATCGCGGATTTATGAGGAAAACCGCATCACCGGCTACAGCCGGGATATTTGGGGCAGGAACATTGCCGGCCTGGCCCAAAACCCCTGGGAGCGTATGAAGATGGACGACTGCTCCAAGTGTCATGTCAGGGAGAATGTAAACCAGGGCAGTGTGCAGACCCAAAAGGGCGGCTGCTTCGTGTGCCATAAATAAGGTGTTACGAGAACCACCCGCGGTCCATATAAGCAAACAAATTCCTTTTTCAGGTTAGGGGAAACTATATGAAGATTGACAGACGAAGTTTTTTGGCGTTTGCGATCGGCGGTGCGGCCGGTACGGCACTCACACCGCTGCCGTGGAAATTGACGGACGACAGTTCCATCTGGTCACAGAACTGGCCCTGGACACCGGTTCCGGCAAAGGGCGAAAACAGTTACGCGCGCACTTCCTGTACGCTGTGCCCGGGCGGGTGCGGGCTGATGGTCCGCATGGTGGGCGACCGGGCCGTGAAAATCGAGGGGCTGGAGGGGCACCCTGTCAACGAAGGGGGTGCCTGTGCGCTGGGGCTGTCCGGCCTGCAGCTTCTTTACGGTGCAACCCGGGTAAGGGCCCCCATGAAACGCGTGGGCAAACGGGGCGAGGGGCGCTGGGAAAAAATTTCATGGGACGAGGCCCTTGCCGGCCTGGCCCAAAAGCTGGCGAAGTTGCGGAACGACGGTCAGTCTCATACGGTGGCCGGCATCGTCGACGGCAGATACGGAACGGTTTCCACGCTTTTCAAACGTTTCATGACCGTATACGGCTCCCCCAACATGATGACGACACCGTCGGCAGGCGACACGCGGGCGATGGTGCTGCAGGTGATGCACGGTGTGGAGGCGGAAGCCGGTTTCGACCTCGAAAACGCCGACTACATTTTGAGTTTCGGCAGCGGCCTCATTGAAGGGTGGGGGTCTCCCGTGCGCATGTTCAGGGCCAACAGCGCCTGGCGGGAAAGCGGGGCCAAGGTCGTCCAGATCGAATCACGCCTTTCCAACACGGCGGCAAAATCCGACCGTTGGATTCCGATAAATCCGGGCACCGAAGCGGCGCTGGCTTTGGGTATTGCCCATATCATGATAAAAGAATCGCTTTTCGACAGCGATTTTGTCGAAAATTATACCGAAGGGTTCGTCGGCTGGAAGGAAGTGGTGCTCGACGAGTATTCCCCTGAGAAGGTGGCGTCCATTACCGGCGTCGACAAGATGACGATCGTCCGGGTGGCCAGGGAGTTTGCCACCGCCGGCAAACCGTTGGCGCTCTGCGGGCGCGGCAGGGGGGACACGCCGGGCAGCCTGTCGGAAGCCATGGCCGTTCACACCATCAATGCGCTTTCGGGCAACATCAACAAGGAGGGTGGGGTCGTTGCCGTGCCTCCGCCGGCGTACGCCCAATGGCCCGACATGGAGATGGACGGCACCGCTCAAAACGGTATGGTGAAAAACAGGGTCGACGGGGCGGGAAGCGACAAGTTTCCCATGGCGGCCTCGCTGCTCAACCGGTTTGCCGCAGGGGTTGCGGCGGCCGAAGCGTATCCGGTGAATGTCCTGCTGGTTTCGGGGGCAAATCCGGTTTATACGACACCGGATGCCGACGGTTTCAAAAAGGCGGTGGACAACATCCCGTTTGTGGTAAGTTTTTCTTCCTACATGGACGAAACCGCCATGCAGGCCGATCTTGTCCTGCCCAACCACGTCTATCTGGAGCGCTATGAGGACGTACCCATAACCGCCGGCCTGCAGCGTCCCATGGTCGGCCTGGCCCAGCCGGTCGTACAACCGCTGCATGACACCCGGCACGTCGGTGATGTCATTATCCAACTGGCCCGGTCCCTGGGCGGCGGCATCGGCGATGCCTTCCCATGGGACGACTACGAGACCTGCCTCCAGGAAGTCCTGGGGGCCAAGTGGGATGCGCTGAGCGAAGAAGGCCTGTGGCAGGACGAGTCTTTCGAACCGCCGGGGTGGGGCGAGTCCTTCAAGACGGCTTCGGGGAAGTTCGAATTCATGAACCCGGAGATGGGCCTGATGCCCAGCTACGTTCCTTTGGGCCTCGAGGGGAATGCATCGACCTTTCCGTTGGTGTTGATGCCTTTCGACAGCATGCGGTTGGCCGCCGGATTCATCAGCGACCCTCCCTTTGCCATCAAGGTCGTTGAAGACACCCTTCTCAAAGGCAAAGATACGTGCGTGGAAATCAATCCGGAAACCGCCAGGTCACTGGGCCTGGCTGACGGAAAGCCCGCCGTGTTGAGCACCCCCAAGGGGAAAGCCCGGGTAAGGGTCCACACCTTCCAGGGCATCATGCCCGGGGTGGTGGCCATACCCAGGGGATTGGGGCACACGGCGAATGATAAGTACATGGCCGGCAAAGGCACAAACAGCAACGCGCTTATCGGTCCGGTGGAGGACCCGGCATCCGGCATGGATAAAGCTTGGGGAATCAGGGCAAAGCTCGCAAAGGCTTAAATAATACGATGAGGTTCGAATGAAAGAAGCACATGGGCAAAAGAAAAACAAAAAATTCGGCATGGTGATCGACCTGGACAAGTGTACCGGCTGCGGTACCTGCATGGTTGCCTGCATGGCGGAAAACAACGTCTCCTTTCGGGAGGATGAATCCGACAAGCTGCTTGGCTCTGCGTGGATGCGCGTTTATAAGATAACCAACGGAAAGCCGTTCCCCGAAACCGATGTGTGCTATATTCCCAGGCCCTGCATGCACTGCGAGGGCCACCACGGGCACTCTCCCTGCGTGTCGGTCTGTCCGGCCACGGCCACGGATTATGACATGCATACCGGCGTCGTGAGCCAGATTTATACGCGCTGTTTCGGCTGCCGGTACTGCATGGCCGCCTGCCCCTATCATGCCCGTGTTTTCAACTGGTGGGACCCGGTCTGGCCGGCTGAAATGGAAAAAATGCTCAACCCGGATGTTTCCGTGCGTATGCGGGGGGTGGTGGAAAAATGCAGCTTTTGCTATCACCGCTACCAGCACGCCATGGAAAAGGCCTATTATGAAGAGCGCAGTGACATAGAGGAGGATGAATATCAGACATCCTGCACCCAGGCATGCCCTGCGGGCGCCATTACCTTCGGTGACCTGAACAACCCTGAGCACGCCGTTCACCAGTTGGTCAAACCGGACAACCGTCATGGCGGCCGCCCCAGGAATCCGCATGCCTTCAGGCTGCTGGAGCGCCTGGGAACCAATCCGAAGGTGTACTACCTATCCAGCCGCGAATGGGTGCGCAGGGCCGGTGACAATTATGTCAAGAATGAAAAGGCGGGGTCGGGGGGGCACTAACTCCGTTCGATCGTCAACCGGTTCTCCGGGCAAAACGATACAAGGGCGAACAACAATATTGAGGAGCAATTAACGTATGGATTCTGCATTAATACCCAAGGGAGTTAAACGCTGCCCGTTGCCGCAGTTCGGAGCTGCGATCGTTGTCGTCGGCGCAGTGCTGCTGTGGGGCGTGTTTGCCATGCTGCTGGTTTGGTTCAAGGGACTCAACCAGACCAACATGAACAACGCCTATGGCTTTGCCCTGTGGATCTGGGCGGATTTAGGGGTTATCGCCCTCGGCGGCGGTGCGTTTTTCACCGGTTTCCTGAGATATGTCGTGGGCAAGGATGAACTGAAGAACATCATCAACTTTGCGGTCCTGATCGGGTTCATCTGCTACAGTTCGGCCCTGCTCATTCTGGCCATCGACATCGGTCAGCCCCTCAGGGGCTGGTTCATCTTCTGGCATGCCAACGTGCACTCCATGCTTACCGAGGTGGCGTTTTGCCTGTCTTGCTACTTCGGCGTCCTCTGCATCGAATACCTGCCGCTGATTTTGGAAAACCGTCAGGTCGACAGGGTTCCCTTTTTCCACAACCTGAGCCACAACATGCACGAAATCATGGCCGTGTTCGCCGCCACAGGCGCTTTTCTCTCCTTTTTTCACCAGGGCTCGCTGGGCGGCGTGGCCGGCGTCATGTTCGGCCGCCCCTTCGGGTTCAGGCAGCACATCCTCATCTGGCCTTTTTCCTTTTTCCTTTTTACCTGGTCGGCGGCGGCATGCGGACCGTGTTTCACCATTTTTATCACCAAGCTGACGGAAAAGATCGCCGGCAAAAGGCTGGTCAAGGACAATGTGATCGAGCTGCTGGCGAAAATTTCAGGATGGATGCTGTTCACCTATATCATTGCCAAAATCATCGACACCATCTACTGGGCCAATGTCACCGCACCCTCCATGGGGTTTACGCTGATGGATTTCTACTCCAACAACGCCGGTTCCGCTTACGGCATATGGATTCTGATTGCCGAGGTGGGCGTCTGCGGACTGCTCCCGGCCATTATTCTCATAACGGAAAAAGGCCGTAAGACCCCTGCGATGCTGTGGACGGCCGTTATTCTGGCCTGCATCGGCGTTTTGCTGAACCGCTGGGTCATGGTCCTGCAGGTCCTGGCGGTTCCCGTGCTTTCCTTCGAAAAGTGGAACATGTACTTTCCCAGCTGGCAGGAGATTGCAACGACGATCCTGCCCGTGGCCTACGGCGTGATTCTGGTGATGATATCATACCGTTATATGCCGATTTTTCCCCAGGAGGCCGAGCTCAACCCCATTGAAGAGACCGGGCCGGCGGCGCAGGAAGGGGAGACGGATGAAGAAGAAGCAGTGACAGCTCAGGAAGCCGAACTGGCTCCTGCCAAGGCATAGGAGGATAACATGTTTCCTTTCAGTTTCGAATGGATTTGGGACACGGTGCACCTGGTTTTCCACGGGGGCCTGTGGTATGCGCTGTCGATCATCGGCATGGGCATGACCTTTTGCATCATCAAGGCGGTGGTCGACACTTACCAGGGGAAGGGCGGCCATCACTGATTCATTGTCGACAACGGGTTTAAAAAAGCGTCTGCCCTGCGAGGTGCCTGCAGGGAGGCGCTTTTTTAATTTAAAATCGGAGAGTTTGGATTTATGGACAAAATAGTCGTCACAGGCGGGAGGCGGCTTGAGGGCGAGGTACGGGCGAGCGGGGCCAAAAACGCCGCGTTGCCCATTCTGGTGTCATCGCTGTTGACCGACGGGTGGAACACCTACAAAAACGTGCCCCGCTTGATGGATATCGAGAGTACCAAGCTTTTGCTTTCCAACCACGGCGCCGAAATAGAAACCGACGGCGACGTGGTGCGCATAAACGCGGCGGGGTTCAACAATCATGAAGCGCCGTATGACCTGGTGCGCAAGATGCGCGCATCCATTCTGGTGCTGGGTCCTCTTCTGGCCCGGCTGAAAAAGGCCCGGGTCTCTCTCCCCGGCGGTTGCGCCATTGGCGCCAGGCCCATCAACCTGCACCTCAAGGGGCTCTCCCGCCTGGGTGCGACCATCGAACTGAAGCACGGATATGTGGAGGCGACCGCACCGCAATTGACAGGCAATGAGATCTATCTCGACGTAGCCACGGTGACCGGAACGGAGAACCTGATGATGGCGGCGGTGCTTGCGGAAGGGACTACCGTGCTCCGCAACGCGGCCCGAGAGCCCGAAGTGGCGGCCCTGGCGGATGTGCTCAACCAGATGGGTGCCGACATTTCCGGGGCGGGCTCGTCAATCATGGTGATCAAGGGCGTCGCCGAGCTCAAGCCGGTATCGGTTCGCATTCTTCCGGACCGGATTGAAACCGGCACCCTGATGGTCGCGGCGGCCCTGACCCGTGGCGATGTGGTTATCAAGGCGTGCCAGCCCGACCACCTCGAGGCGGTTATTCATAAGTTGCGGCTGACCGGGGCGGAGGTGACGGTGGAAGGTTCGCGCATCAGAGTCGTCGGTCCGGAGCGGATTGCGAGCGTGGATGTCAAAACCCTCGCGTATCCGGGGTTCCCGACCGATATGCAGGCACAGTTCATGGTGCTCATGTCCATGGCTAAAGGGCTCAGCATCATTTCGGAAACCATTTTTGAAAACCGGTTCATTCACGTCAGCGAACTGAAACGCATGGGCGCCGACATCAACATCTCCGGGAATACCGCTTTGATAAAGGGGGTTCCCCGTCTGGGCGGCGCCCCGGTCATGGCGACGGATCTTCGGGCCAGCGCGTCCCTGGTTCTGGCCGGTCTGGTTGCCGAGGGAACGACCGACGTTCGCAGGGTGTATCATCTTGACCGCGGTTATGAATTTCTTGAAAAGAAACTTGCCCTTCTGGGTGCCGAGATTCACCGGGAAAAGGAGTGATATAGCACCATACCGTCCATGCATACCCTTGACCGCAGCCTTTTTGCCGGGTGTGCTGCTCGGTTCGACCTTTCCCGGACATTTGCCGGAAGCCGGCCTGCTGGTTGCCGCCGGCTTCGTCATGATCGCCCGCATCATGAAAAAGGGGCAATCCAGCGCCTTTTTTCCCATCATTCTTTTTTTCCTGCTTGGATATCTGTCGATTCAACCGTGGGTTTCCCCCCGGATTTCCGCCCGGCACATCAGCCGGTTTGCCGACGGAAAACTGTACGAGTTGACGGGCATTGTGGACGAGCTCCCCAGAGTTTCAGGGCGCAGGACCCGGCTGATCCTCGAGGCCGAGACCATTGGGAGGGGGGAAGCCGTGCAGGCCGTGAGAGGCCGCATACGCATATCGGCGGCCAGGATGGACGCGTTGCCGCAAAAGGGCGATGAGGTCATCCTGGAGACGAAGATAAGGCCTACCCACAATTTCAACAATCCCGGCGGATTCGATTATGAACGGTTCATGGCGTTCAAGGGGATCCGGGTTACCGGATACGCCCGGCGGGGTGAAATCCGCGTCCCCGCAGGGGGTCTTGAACGGGACGGGATTCATCCGCTGCGGCGCCTGCGCAGCCGCGTTGCCGGCGTGATCGCATCGCTGCCCCTCGAAGGGGGCGAAAGGGCAATGCAGGTGAAAGCGCTGCTCAACGCGCTGCTGATCGGCGACCGCAACGGGCTGACGCCGGCCTTGAGGGATCTTTTCAGCCGTTCGGGGACCAGCCATCTGCTGGCTATCTCCGGCTTGCATATCGGCATTGTCGCCGGCGCCGCTTTTCTGGTGTTCAAGTGGATTCTCTCTTTCTGCAGACCGCTTTTGCGGATTGGACGGGTAAAAACCGCGGCCGCCATCCTGGCCTTTCTGCCGGCCCTGGGCTATGGGCTGGTGGCGGGGATGTCTCCCTCGACGCAGCGCGCGGTCGTCATGGTGGCCGTTTTCCTGTTGACCTTCATCGCCGACCGGGATCAGGACCTTTTCAATACCCTGGCGGTGGCCGCCCTGGTCATCATCGCCATCCACCCGCCGACGCTTTTTTCCGTCTCCTTTCAGCTTTCCTTTGCCGCGGTTCTGGCAATTGTTTACGGATTTGCCAGACTGATGCCGGCGGGGGGGCATCAAGACGGTTTCCTGCCGCGCCTGTTCAGGCGCATCGTCACGCTGTTCATGGTGTCGCTGTTCGCTACCGCCGGTACGCTGCCCCTGGTAATGCGGACGTTCAACCAGGTCTCCCTGGTGGGCCCCCTGGTCAATGTCCTCGCCGTGCCCCTGATCGGGTTTATCGTGGTTCCCGTGGGACTGCTGGCGGTTCTGACGGCCACGGTTTTTCCCCCGGCGGCCGTGTGGGGCCTGACGGCCTGCGCCCACGTGTTGGCGGCGGCCGTGCAGATCATCGAATATTCAGCCGCACTGCCCTTTGCCGCGGTAAAGACCGTCACCCCCAGCGTTCTGGAGATCGTCTGCTATTATGTGCTGTTGTGGGGTGTGGTGGCCCTGGCTTCCGGGAAAGACAAGCCTTTCAAGAGCGCGCCTGAGTGGCGGCGGGTGCAGGCCGCGGTGCTGGCGGCCTGCATTCTGATTAGCGCCGATGTGGCCTACTGGGTGCATGAGCGCTACCTGAGTCGGGACCTGAGGGTGACGATTCTCGACGTCGGTCAGGGGAGCGCCGCCCTTCTCGAGCTCCCCAGGGGGTACAACATCCTGGTCGACGGCGGCGGATTTTCCGACAACACGGTATTCGACGTGGGCGCCAGAATCGTTGCCCCCTACCTCTGGCGGCGTAAAATCAGGACCATCGACGCCGTCGTCCTGTCGCATCCCAACTCCGACCACCTGAATGGGTTGACCTATATCGTGGAACATTTTAAAGTGAAAAAGGCGTGGACCAACAACGAACCGGTTGGGAGCAAGGGATATCGCCTGTTCACGAATGCCCTCGATCGACGGCAGGTTAACCACCCGCGGTATGATCCTTCGGCATTAAGCCGCACCATCAACGGCGTCAGTCTGGAGTTCCTCTACCCTGAAAGGGATTTTATGCTGCACCGGGCTGCGGAACCGTGGCGCAACGTCAACAACAACTCCCTGGTCGTGAGGGCGACCTACGGTAAACACGCCTTTCTTTTTCCCGGTGACATAGAGGTCGAGGGCGAGAATAAACTGTTGGAGCTCGGTTCGGGGACACTGCAAAGTACGGTTCTCCTGGCACCGCACCATGGCAGCCGTTCATCCAGTTCGGGCGCGTTCGTCAGGCAGGTCGATCCCGCGATTGTGGTGATATCCGCCGGGTGGCATAACCGTTTCAAATTTCCGCACGCGGGCGTGTTGCGGCGATATCGCCGCCAGGGAAGCCAGATCTACCGCACCGATCTGGGCGGTGCCGTCCGTCTGAAAAGTGACGGAAACATGTTGGAGGTACGGCCGACGGTGGCGCGTGACGGTACGTGATCGACCCCCGCGCCGATAAGGCATTGAGCGCGCACATGGAAGCACGCAACATCCGTTGGTGCAAGCATCTTTCCACGCCGACAAATTTGTAGAAAGCGAAACAGCCATGACAAGCATTACAGACACGTCCCGTCAAATCGACGCCCTTTTCCATCCCCGATCCGTTGCCGTCGTGGGAGTCCCCAGGGGGCTCAAAACCGGCAGGCTGTTTTTAATGGCGCTGCAGGACCAGAAGTTTCCAGGCAGGATCTATCCGATCAACCCGCATGCGAAAGAGATCGACGGCCTGAGGACCTACCCCGACATCGCTTCCATTCGGGAGCCGGTGGACTTGGCCATTGTGCTTACGCCCAGCCGTCACACCCTCGAGGTGGTCAAGGATTGCGTAAAGAAGGGGGTGAAGGGCGCCGTGCTCTTTACGGCGGGCTACGGTGAAACCGGGCCTGAAGGGCTCCGGCTGCAGCATGAAATGGTCCGCATTGCCCGTTCCGGGGGCATGCGTTTGATAGGGCCCAACGGCATGGGGTTGTATGCGCCGGCTTCGGGGCTTTCCTTTTTTCCGGAACTGTCCCGGCAGGCGGGCAACGTCGGCCTTGTTTCCCACAGCGGGTCCCTGGCCAACATCCTGGGGCGCGTCGCTTCAGGAAAGGGGGTGTATTTCAGCAAGGTGGCCAGTATCGGCAACGAATGCGACCTGACGTGCCCTGATTTTATCGACTATCTGGCCCAGGACGCCTCCACCCGTGTGATCGGGGCTTATGTGGAGGGGATCAAGGATGGACCGGCGTTTTTGTCCGCGGCCCGCAATGCGTCGCTTGAAAAACCGGTGATCATCTGGAAAATGGGTCTCAACCGGGCGGGAGCGCAGGCCGCCGCATCCCACACCGGCGCCCTGGCGGGTTCCGCAAAGATCTGGTCCGCCGCGGCGAAACAGGCCGGGGTGGTGCGGGTGTCCGGATTCGAAGCCTGGGTCGATGCGTTGATGGGTTTTTCTCTGCTGCCGGGAAACATCGGCAGGCGGGTGGCCATCGTTTCCGGCCCCGGCGGTCTTGCGGTTTCCGCAACGGAAGCGTGCAGCGCGGCCGGTCTCCTTATGGCCGACCTGTCCGCCGAAACAAGAAGCAGGCTGGGGGCGTTCATACCGCCGACCGGGACGAGCACCGCCAACCCGGTGGATGTGGGCCTGACGGCGTCACTGGAAATCGACATCTATTTGGAAGCCGTCCGTGCGGTTGCCGCAGACCCCGGTGTGGATATGGTCGTGGTCATCGGCATCGGCTTGAGCGAGGAAACCAACAACCGGTACACCGACGGCATGGTGGAGGTTCAACAGGGGGCGGGAAAGCCTTTTGTCATGGTGGGCATACCCGGCTTCGGCGCGGACATGGCCGCTCGCTTCTGCAATGCAGGCATCCCGTTTTTCGATACGGCGGAAAGGGCCATGCAGACCTGCGCCCTGGTGTACGCGCACCAGAGCCGTCAACGCCGCATGCGGGCATGCGGGCATTCTGCCGGTACCCGCCGGGGGAACGCTTCATGACGGAAATCTGGGCCATCGGCGGGGGCAAGGGCGGCATCGGCAAGAGCTTTATCATCAGCTCCATGGGGAGTTATCTTGCCCGGCGGGGGCGCCGGGTGATTCTGGTGGATGCGGACCTGGGCGCCGCAAACCTGCACACCTTTCTGGGGATGAGCCGCCCCGAGAAATCCCTTACGGATTTTTTTGAAAACAGCCTGCCGCTGGCATCGCTGCTGGTGGACAGCGGCATCGACAACCTGACGCTTTTGGCCGGGGCCATTCACTCGATGGTCCCAGAAAATATCAAATACGCACAGAAACTGAAATTCTTCAGGCATATCAAGAAGCTGGAAGCAGACTTCATCCTCCTGGACCTGGGGGCGGGTGTGCATTTCAATACCATTGACACATTTTTACAGGCCGACAGGAAGATCGTGGTCATCGTTCCTGAAATTACGGCGATAGAAAACATGTACGGTTTTGTCAAAACGGTGTTTTTCAGGCAATTGATGAACACCTTCGGGGAAAACGGATACCGGGAGGTGTTCATGACCGCCTGGATGGAAAGGAAGGCCAATAACGTCGCCAACCTGAAACAGTTCGTGGAATATCTGGGGAGCCTTTCCGCGCCCATGGCGCAGATTATCGACGATGAACTCTGCGGCTTCAGGCTGTATATCGTTTTAAACCAGATCCGGCTCGAGAGGGAAAAGCGCATTGGGAATTCGGTTAAAAGCATCTGCCTAAAATACTTCGGGATGGATGCCCGCTACGTCGGTTTTGTCGAAATCGACGACTTCATCATCAGCAGCCTCAACAACCGCCAGCCCTTTATGGAGACCTATCCGGAATCCAAGTGTGCCCGGGAGGTCGGGGCCATAGCCCGCAACCTCCTGCGTGGCGAACAGGTGCGCATATGAGCAGGGCCGACGATGCGCATAAACGGTGCTGCGATGTTCTGGAGGTTTCGCCCACTGCCTCCCCGGGGGAAATCAAACGCTCCTACCTTTATCTGAAAGAGCTCTACACGTCGGACTCCATCGCGTCGATGGCGCTCGAGGATGAACTTTCAGATGCCGATAAACAGGTGATTCTTGCCAAGATCGAACAGGCTTACGCCACCTTGATGGAAGCGCTGGACAAGGAAAAGCGTCCGGACGACGCCAGTGGCAGCCACCACATCCGTGACGAGGCCGCGGCCGAATACGTTGAAGGCGTCGAAGCCTACGACGGGGCGACGTTGAAGCAGATACGCGAAAAAATGGGTATCGGGCTGGATGACATCGCCATGACGACCAGAATTCAGACCCGACATCTATCGTGCCTGGAGCATGAGGACTACGAACAGCTTCCGGCCGAGGTATACACGCGCGGCTTCGTGTTCGCCTATGCCGAGTTTCTCTCCCTGGACGGCGAGACGGTGGTGGCGGATTACATGCAACGTTACCGGAAGTGGAAGACGAAGCACGGCAGGACAAGCGCCGTGGCGCATCTTTTTTCCAAATTCAGGAACAAGCGCTAGGCCCGGCGTGCGAAAGGCCGCAGCGACAGCCTGCGGCAAGATATATCGGATTCATCCGGATTAACAGAGATGAGCTCGTAGCTGACGGGTCATAGCTCATGGCACGCTGTCGGCTGTGAGATATGCGCCTTTTCCCCTCGATCCCTCGGATCCTTTTCGGTAACCATTCAAAGGCGGTTTTCAGGCGGGGATGGATGCAAACGTACGCGTCTCCCGGAAGAGCCTTCCGATATGTCAGGCGACGTCGGGCGGATCCGTCGGGGAAGGGTCGTCATTTTCCGGCAGGCATTCTCTTTCCTTCAGGTCGTCTTTCAAGTAGTCGTACAAGGTTCCGGTGTAGGCGCATTGGATGACTTCCCTGATCTTTTCAAATAGGTATTCCCGGGTGGCGATTTCGCCGTCCAGCCTCAACCTGAAAGCGATCAGGCGTTGAAGGTTCCCGTCGTTGCGGTCCTTTTCGGGCACCATGCGCATGATACGCTGTAAGATGGACAGAAAAGGCCCTTCCTGTTCTTCGATATGAATAACGTCTGCCGGCATGGTGTCCCCTTCAGCACAGCGTTTCGAAAGCGATTGTCATAAATATGCTTCGATATTATGAGTCGTTGTATTCATTGCGTTTGTTGAGTTCGTTGTGTCCGTTGCGTTGCACCCGCTAACCCACGTAACCCAATAAACCCGGCTAACCCGTAGATCCAGGGATGGGTTTTGTGCCGCCTTGAAAATATCAGGGACGGGCATGGGCGCTATTTGGAATGTTTTTCCGGTATCCCCCTAACCATAAGGATGTTTTGTTCGGAAATCAACAGAGGCGGGCTTTTTCGGGGCGAGACGACGATTCCCCGCCGTTGCCGGCAGGGAATCGTCGGTGTCGGTTGGTTGTTTAATGAACGGTGATCTGTTTCGGCAAGGCTTCTTCCGGTTTGGGGATGCCCACCTTCAGGACGCCGTCCTTGTAGTCGGCCGTAATTTTTTCGGGATCCACATTTTCCGGAAGGTTGAAACGCCTCTCGAAACTGCCGAAAACGCGTTCCCGCCGGTAATAACTGTCTTCCTTGACCTCTTTGTCCGAGGCCCGTTCCCCTTTGAGGGTGAGAATGCCGTTCTTCACGTCCACGACGATATTGTCTTTTTCGACCCCGGGCAGTTCTGCCTTGACGACGATGGCGCCATCCTCTTCATATATGTCCACTTTGGGATTCCAGTTCCATTCCCTGGAAAGGCGCGTGCCCCTGGTCGGGTTGAAAAAGTCGTCAAACATATTGTCATAGCGGCCGTTCAGCCCCAGCATGTCTCTCATGGGATTCCATTTTACAAGTTGCATATCTCTACCTCCTGTTGCGTGTTGCATGATGGTTGTTGGCAATTTTGAATATTCCCGCTTTTACTCTCCTTGGCATCAAGTTAATTACCATGGTTCTCATGTCAAGATAAAAAAATTACTTTTCATAAAAAAAATTTTAAGTAATGCAAAAAGGCGGCAGGCGTCCGACCCGGCAGCAACCTTGACTTGAGCGCAAAAGCGGTATAGCCATAAATTATGTGACGTATCGACATCCTGGTTTTTTGGGCCAGGCCAGAGATATTTGGCTGCTCCGGTAACAGGGGTAATAAAATTCCAGGCACCAAATCCGACATCATAAACAAGGCAGCGCCGCGTTGATACGGCCCCGGGCTCTTCGCGGCCATCAACGACTGCAACAGGCTGAATTAATGTAAAAAGGAGTTTGTAAATGACCGAATTTCAATATCAGGAAATGTTTCCGCTGGGAGAGGATGAAACCGAGTACCGCCTGGTCAGTAAGGACCATGTAACGACGGCTTCGTTCGAAGACCGCGAGGTCATAATGGTGGCCCCTCGGGCTCTGACCCTGCTTGCAGAAGAGGCCTTCAGAGACGTTTCCCACCTGCTGCGGCCCGCCCATCTGAAAAAAGTTGCCGCCATTTTCGACGACCCGGAAGCCTCGGCCAACGA
>JAJDNW010000094.1 GCA_022340465.1 Deltaproteobacteria bacterium
GCACATCCATACCGTCCTCACCGT
Source organism: Deltaproteobacteria bacterium (assembly GCA_022340465.1). Lineage (NCBI taxonomy): Bacteria > Pseudomonadati > Myxococcota > Myxococcia > Deltaproteobacteria bacterium. Next base: position 25 of record JAJDNW010000094.1, read on the forward strand.
TGCCGGCTGTGTAAACGCGATAGGGTTCATCCTTCAGGGCTCTGACGATGGAACGCCGGATTCCCTCCTCGTCATCGATAAACAGCAAGCCGTTCATGTCGTCACCTATTCAGATCGTCTGTTTCACCGTTTTTCGCATCCATCCGGGCGCACGCCCGGTTTTCAGCAGCACCGATCAGGGGCAAGCATGCCACACAGGGGGAAAATATCAACACGGGTTGATTTCAGGTAATATACTGAGTTTTTATAAGTAATAAACCTCTGCGCGGCAAGCCGCCGGATACCGTCCGGTCGAACAGGGCCAACCCCAGGCGCTATCGAAATCGAAACGGCCTAATTTCCATTCCGATTTCGACTAGCAGCAAGCTTAAGGGGAAACCGCCTTCACCTGAAGCCGAAGGCCTGGAAGCGCCAGGGATCGCGGGTAGGACCGGAAGTCGGAACCCGGCCATCATGTTGCTTTTTCCCTGACGATCGGTTACATAAAAACATACCCACAAAACCGTGATGAAAATCCGGGCGGAGCCGTATGGTGCTTTACGCCCTGGTGCTATTGCGGCATGCTGAAGGAAGTGAAAGGGGAGGCCAATTGACCACGACACAACCGACGACCATAGGGCTTGAGGATATCGCCGATATCATCGCGGGAAAATTCAACGGTAAAAAGGCTATCACCTGCTACATCGGGTCCAATGCGGCCACCCCCACGGCCTCCATTGAGGCCCTGACCAGGGCCGTCAAAGCCCGATCACCGCAACTGCCCTTTCTCAGAATGGTGCACCTGCTGCTGCAGGGACCGGTGCCCTACGTGGAGGCAGGCCTGCAGGACCGCGTGATGGCCTACTCGATCTTTTCGGGCGATGCGGTCCGCCGTGCGGCCAACAGCGGTCTGGCATTCTATCTCCCCTGCACCCTGGCCAACATCGAAAGCCTGATCAGCAAGGGACAGAAATACCAGCCGGAAGTCATCATCATGAAGGTCAGCCAGCACCCCCACACCGGTGAATTCAGTCTGGGCCTCTCGGTCGAAGCCATCCACGCGGCCATAGACCACGCCAGCATCGTCATCGCCGAACTGGACCCCAGCATGCCCTTTACCCACGGACAGAGCACGATCGACCCCGGCTCCATCGACTTTCTGGTGAGAGACGGCGTCCAGCCGGTATACGACTTTTCCGCTCCGGATTTCGACAACCTGCCGCCGGTCGAACGCCGCATCGGCGCCCTGATCACCGAGCACTTCATCCGTGACGGCATTACCCTCCAGGTGGGCATCGGCAAAATCCCGGACGCGGTGGTGGGAACCATCAGGGATGCCCAGCCCCGGCACCTGGGTGTCCAGACCGAACTGTACGGCGACGGCCTGATGCTGCTGCAGAAATCCGGCATCGTCACCAATCGCAGAAAGTCGGTCAACATGGGATACAGCACCACCAGCCTGATCATGGGGTCACGGGAACTGTACGACTATGTTCACATGCGCTCGGGCGTGCAAATGCGGCCTTCCGCTTACACCAACTCAGCGGTCACCATCCGGGCCAACCGCCCTTTTGTTTCGGTAAACACCGCCATCGGTGTCGACCTTTTCGGCAACGTCTGGGCGGATTTCATCGACCCCCGGCAGTATTACGGCGGCGTCGGCGGACAGCCGGACTTTATCAGGGCCATCCAGGAACCCGATATCGGCACACCGGTTATCGCCATGAAATCGCTCACCAACAAAGGGAAATCCAAGATCGTGCCCACCTCCCCGCCGGGTGTCAGCCTGACGGCTTCGGCCTATGACGGCGTCGTATTGGTAACCGAATACGGTATTGCCGATCTCAGGGGCCTGTCCCTGGGGAACAAGGCGCTGGCCATCGCCAATATCGCGCACCCCAGGTTCCGTGAAAAATTTCTGCGCAAAATTTACGACGACCCGCTGTTCACAAAACCCTTCGACTTCTCCCCTGATAAAATCCCCTACGGCGTCACTCCCTATCGGGGAAATATCGGCATCGCCGAAGATTGAGCCGCGGCTGCGGAGGCATTCCCCGGCAGATAAGCGGGGCGAAACGGAAATCCCACCGTTTGGGCGAAAGTGCGGGGGAGGCGTCCACCGCGGGGCGCGGCAACCAGCATAAAGGGAGGTAATTTCCCATGGGTATTTTACAGACATTGGAAGGCATCCTCGTTCCCTCGCGAAAGGCGCAGGAAACCCGTGTCGAACTGAAAGAAATATACTGCAGCCGCAGGGACGACGGTTTTATTGAACGCTTCAACACCGCCGCCGTGGGGACAGTCTATAGAAATCCCGACGGAAGCAACCGGCAGGAAACGTTGCAGAAAATGAAACCCGGGGAAAAGGTCCGCTTGATCTGGGATGCCCGCAGTCAGGAATTGAAACCCGTGGTCTACCTCATGAGAAAGGGGCGCAAAAAGCAGTTGTTCATGCCGGATTGCTTCGGCAGACTGGGCGACAAGGTTGCGACGGACGTGTGCCGCTGGCTCGTAAAAGACAATATCGTGACCGCGGCCCGGGTGGTCAAGATCGTGGGCGGCACGCGCAAGCGCCCCAAACTGGGCTGTGTCCTGGAACTCAGCACCTACCCGGCACCCGAAAAAAGAGGGCTCTCCAAATGGCTGGCCGGTCACGGGCAGTAGAGCATTTGCCATACATACGTTCCGTTTCAACATTGGATTGGGCATACGGAACATTGTTCGGACAAACACGATAGAAGGATGTCATTCAGAAAAAAAATGGAGATCGCATGTCGATTCAGATGAACGCAACCATGGCCCTGCAGCGGTCGCACCGCAGCATCCGCAAATTCAAAGCCACACCGGTAAGCATCGATCTGGTCAAAACCATCATCGAAACCGCCCAGTGTGCCGCCACTTCCAGCCATGTCCAGGCCTATACCGTTATCCAGGTAACCGACAAGGTCGTTCGCCGTCGGATCGCCGAATTGAGCGGCCCCCAGGCATGGGTGGAACAGGCGCCGGTGTTTCTCGTTTTCTGCGCGGACCTCAACCGTCTGGAAAAGGCCTGCAGCCTGCACGGGAAAAAAATGGCCCAGGGCTTTGCCGAACAGTTTGTCGTGGCCACTGTGGACACGGCGCTGCTGGCCCAGAATGCGCTGATCGCAGCCGAATCGCTGGGGCTGGGAGGCGTTTACATCGGCGGCATCCGCAATGACCCCCAGAAAGTCTGTGACCTATTGGAAATTACGGGGAAAGCCTATCCCGTGTTCGGCATGTGTCTCGGGTATCCGGGCCACAATCCTCCCGTTAAACCGCGTCTCCCAGTGGAAGCCGTATTCAAGATCGACCGCTACGACCGTGACAACGAAGACGCCTTTTTAAGGGCTTTCGACCGTGTCACCAACACCTACTACCGGAACCGGGACATCAATCTCAAAGACCAGACCTGGACGGGCCAGATAGCCGAATTCATGAGCCGGAAGGTTCGCCCCCACATGAAGTCCTTCTTTCAAAAACGAGATTTTTTTATTCGCTAAGCATTAGATATTTTCATGGCGCCATCTCCAGATGATGGGTGACGCACTGCGGTATATCCTCAGAATGGTGGGAGACAAACAGGACCTGCGTGTCCGGCTGCCTGCCGATGGCATCGACCACGGCCAGGATGCGCTTGCGGTTGACGGGGTCGAGGCCCTGACACGGTTCGTCCAGTACGAGTATTTCGGGGGATTTTACCACCGCTCTTGCCAGCAGAATCATGCGCCGCTCGCCAAAAGAAAGCAGGTCGTAGCGCGTTTCCTTGAGCCGCCTCAATCCGAGGCGGTCGACCCAGGCCGCGGCGGCGGCCACCTGCCGTGAACCGGCCCGGCGGTAGAGGCCCACGGAATCGAAAAAGCCGGAGAGGACGACATCGAAGGCCCTGATGGGTTTGCGGTAATTGATCTGAAATTCGGAAGAAACCACCCCCAGGCGCCGCTTGATGTCCCAAATGGTTTCACCGCTGCCCCTTCTTTTCCCGAACAGGTAGATTTCGTTGGCATATGCCTGGGGATGGTCCCCGGTTATCATCTGCAGAAGGGTCGACTTCCCCGATCCGTTGGGGCCGGTTATGGACCAGTTTTCACCGCTGCGCACCGTCCAGTCCAAATTGTCGAACACGGTCCGGCTGCCATAGCGGACACACGCCTTTTTCACAGAGATCACAACCGTGCCCTCTTTCCCTCGTGAAGGCGCCGCCCCGCTCCCAACGGCGGAAGCGACCCCCGTCGCACCCTCGTCCGCGCCGTAAACCCCCTCCAGCACGTCACGGGCCAGCACCTGATGACGCGGTCCGCTGCTGAACACGCGGCCCGCTTTTAAACCGATAACATGGGAAAAGGCGGGCAGCAGGTTGCCGACCCTGTGGGTGGCCAGCATGACGCGCACCCCGGCAGCCAGCACAAGCCCGATCGATTTTCCCAGGCGGCCGCGCCCTTGTCGGTCGAGGCCCTCGAAGGGTTCATCCAGCAGAAGCAGCCCGCGGGAACGAACGATTGCCCGGGCAATGAGAATGCGCCTGATCTCTCCTGTGGAAAGAAAGCGTATCGGCCGTTCCAGCAGACGGTCGACCTCGAGCATGGAAAAAATTTCAGCTAGGGGAAGTCCCGCGGCTGCACCACCGCCTTCTCCGACGGCGGCGATGATATCCCCGGCGGTGACGTAGCTCTCGATATTGCCGCTGAAAAAGCGGGCATCGTCCGCGGCCTGCTCCCTGGCAATCAGGCGGCGATGGACTTCAAAAGACACGTATCCGATGCTTTCCGGCCGGGCCAGCTCGTGATGGCGGTGGATGGTGCCGCCCACCACCGCGGTTTCACCGGCCAGCGCCCGCATGAGCGTCGATTTTCCCGATCCGTTGGGCCCGATGACGGCCCAGTTCTCCCCATCCCTGATGGTCCAATCGGTCGCGGGCAGAATGCGCCGGTCTCGAACCCGGAGGGTGACGTTGTCGAAGGTGATAAACCGACCGGCTGATTTTTGCCGGCCTTTACCCGCACGATCGATTGAGTGCATTTAACTCACTATCACTAGGCTTTCCGCCAGATGCAGCGATTAATTACGGCCGAAGGCTACATAACGTGCGTAGCACCAGTTACATGCGTGGCATGAATGACACCTGAAGGGTAAATGACCGCCGAAGGCGAATCACACCACCGTATACCCCGGGCCGTCACCACCCTCCGGGCAGGTCCAGGTAATGTTGTCGTAGGGATCCTTGATATCACAGGTTTTGCAGTGAAAACAATTGGATGGATTGAGCTTTATCCTGATGCGGCCCGGATTTTCTTCGTCGGGCACGGCCTCGTATACGTTTCCCGGACAAAACCGCGTGCAGGGGTTGCCGTACGTTTCACGACACGCTCCGGCACAAATTGCGCGGTCGTGAATGATCAGGTGCGGGGGTTGATCTTCCCGGTGCATGGTTTTCGACAGGTAGACGCCGGTCAGTTTGTCCACCATGAGCACGTTGTCGAACAGCTCCTTCGCCGGCCTGTCGACGGCATGTGCCCTGCGGGAATGCAGCGGCTGCATGGTGCGGCTGTCGTCCCGGATAGGCATTCTATCGCGTATCCCCTTCCCCCGGGTAACGTACTGGGCGCCCAGATGCACGGCCTTGAGCACCGGCGGTTTCGAAAGCGCCTGATAAAAATTTCTCCCTTCAAAAAGCGCTGCGTGCAGCCAGCTCTCAGCAATCCGATCGTTGTAGACATCCAGCGTCTCCAGGCTGAAGTCCTCCTTTTCAACGGCCGTGACGATGGCTTCCGCCGCCAGCATCCCGGACTTCATGGCCGTGTGAATGCCCTTGAGGGCCGGAACATTGTGGAAAGCAGCGCAGCCGCCCACCAGAAGCCCCCCGTTGAATGCCGGGCGCGGCATAGTGAAGTAGCCGCCGGTGGATACCGTTCTGGCACCCTGTTCGATAACCTTTCCGCCCCGTATGATGTCGGCGACAAAGGGGTGCCGCTTAAACTGGATCAAGGGATCGCAGATGTCGAGATGCGGATTTTCGTAAGACAACCCCACCAGATAACCGATGGCGACGCGGTTGTCCGCCATTTCGTAAATAAAGCCGCCCCCCGGCATGTCCAGTTTCAGGGGATGGCCGAGCAGGTGGAGGCAGTTGAACGCTTTTTGTTCAAAATATGAACACTCCGGCAGTTGAATCACCTCTTTCATCCCGGTCTCGTAGGCCTGGGGCATGCTGCCGGAGGCAATGCCCAGGCGCCTTTCCAAATCGCCGACGAGGCTGCCGCGCGCGCCCTCCCCGAAAACGGTCACCTTGGCCGTCAGGTCGATGCCTGGCTCGTAGGTGCCCTTGCGTCCGCCGTCGACATCCAATCCTTTGTCACCGGTTCTCACACCGACGACGCGGCTCCCGCTGTCATCATAGAGAACCTCGACACCGGCAAACCCGGGAAAAATGTTCACCCCCAGTGCTTCCGCCTTTTCGCCAAGCCAGCGGGTGAATTTGGAGAGGCTGACCACCGGAAACCCCGTGTTGTGAAGATAATGGGGCAGCACGGGAATTCTGAATGCGTTTGCATGCGTCAGAAACACCAAGGCGTCTCCCTTGACGGTGGCTTCGCCGGGAAACCCCTGCTCACGGTAATCGGGAATCAGCTCCTCGAGGGCCAGGGGGTTGAGAATGGCGCCGCTGACGGCATGTGCCCCGACTTCGGCCCCTTTTTCGATCAGGGCGACTTCCAGTTCGAGCCCCTTTGCATCGGCCAGCATCATCAGCTTTATGGCCCCGGCCAGGCAGGCGGGGCCGCCGCCTACAAACAACACGTCAAAAGGGATCTCTTCACGATTTTCTGTCATTGAAGTCCATATCTCCTTTACTGCAGCCAATTTTATACCGACGTTGCAACTGCGGGGTTGCTGTGGCGTATAATACCATTTCGGATGTGCCGCATCCACCTTTTTTCGGACACCGTCGACCACCGGCGCGCGCGCCATGAGATTGGCGGCCCTCGCCGTTCCTCTCCCCCGTGGTTTCGAAACGAAAAAAATTCGGTGCCGTCTACCCCCGAAAGATTATAGCGTTTGCCCACTCCCATGTTGAAACGGAACATATATATGGCAAATGCACTAGCTGCAACCTCGAGGTTTTTACCGGTTTTCCTGTTTCCTCAGCGGGGCCGGATCTTTTCAGTCCCGTTAAACAGCGACTTTTTAATGACGGCCTTGTCGTAGGCGCCGATGATGTCCCGGCGGGTCAGCACCCCTTCGAGTTGCAAGCCGTCGTCCGGAGAAACAACCGGCATGATGGAAAAATCTTTTCGGGTAATCCGCTCCAGCGCCTCATACAGATTGTCATTGGTTGTCACGGTGACCACCGTTCTCGTGGCGATGTCCCCCGCAATGACCAGACCGTTTAAATCTTCGTTGAAAATAGCGCTGCTGTAGTCGTTGAAGGACAAAATCCCCGCCAACCGGCCCGCTTCGTCGATCATGGGAAAGCTGTTGTATTTACTTTTGGAAACCATTTGCGAAAACGGTTCCAGCCCCATGTTTTCGGACACGGTCTCCACGGAGCTGTTCATCACGTCCCCCACTCTGATGGACTTCAGTACGTTCACTTCCCGCCCTTCGTGGATGTCGACGCCCCTGCGCACCAGCTTAAGCGTGTATATGGATTCCCTGACAAATTTCTGGACGGCCAGCGAACTGATAATACAGGTTATCATCAGCGGCAGAATGATTTTATAATCGCCGGTCATTTCGAACAGCATCAGGATGGCGGTCAAGGGCCCGTGGGTCGTGGCGCTGACCACCGCCCCCATGCCCACGATGCTGTAGGCCCCCGGCGATGCGGTAACCGTCGGAAACGCACCATGCACCAGTTCTCCGAAAATGCCTCCCGCCATGACCCCGAGGAAAAGAGACGGGGCGAAAATCCCGCCCGACCCCCCCGAACCGAGAGTGACGGATGTGGCCACTATCTTGACCGCGATCAGTAACAGCATGAGCCACCAGGAGATTTTCTGTACCAGGGAGAGATCGATGGCCCCGTAGCCCACCCCGAGGATCTGCGGAAAAAGAAATCCGGTCGCCCCTAAAATCACCCCCCCCACCACGGCCGTAATGTATTCCGGTTTGGCCCAGCCATCGAACAGGTCTTCAATCCGGTATACGACTTTGATGAAAACAAAGGCGATAAGAGCGCAGACCAATCCCAGGGACATGTAAAGCGGAAATTCCCACGCGCTGACCAACTCATAGCTTGGAACGACAAAGGCCGGAAAGTCTCCCAGGTAGTGCCGTGAAACGGCCGTGGCGGTAACCGCTGAAATCACGATGGGGCTGAAGGTGGCCAGTCCGAAGTCTCCCAGGACAATCTCCAGCGCAAACATGGAGCCGGCGATGGGGGCATTGAAGGTGGCGGCGATCCCGGCCGCGGCGCCGCATCCCACCAGTGCCCGCATACGGTCGGGCGATACTTTCAGGACCTGTCCGATGCTCGATCCGATGGCCGAGCCGATCTGGACGATGGGTCCCTCCCGGCCGACCGACCCGCCGGTACCGATACAAATGGCGCTAGCCAGCGCCTTGACCAGCACCAGCCGTTTGCGAAGAAGGCCTCCCTTCAGGGCCACGGCCTCCATCACTTCGGGAACGCCGTGCCCCTTGGCCTCGCGGGCCATAAAGTAGACCAGCAGCCCCACGAAAAGTCCCCCCACGGCGGGTGCGGCGATTCTCACGAGCCACGGTACGGTCAGGACGGCGTCCAGGAGATCGTCCGTAGATCCGTATGCCAGAATTTGAACAACCTTGATAAGGTAACGGAACCCCACAGCACCTAACCCGCCTGCAAATCCGACAACAATTGCCAACAACACCATGATGCTGTGTTCACGTGTTCTCAATATTTTGAAAAATGAACTTTTTTTCAAAATATTCATAGGCATGGACAATGACAACGTTTGCCCCAGCATTGGGGTTTACCGATTCGGTGCCGGTATCGACAGCCCAGGGCAGAGGCCGGGTATGGGAAAGTTCCCCCTGAAAGCATATGAACCGCCTCCGCTGCCGATGGGTTCTTTTGATATATCAGCTTGGACGGCACGGGTCAAACGCCCTGCAGGCCGTCAAGCAGGATGTCAACAGCGTTCACGAGCTAGGGTTGCAGGGCCCGGCACTCGTTGCGCCATGGAAGGGCTTTGTTCATTGTGTATATTGCTTGGATTTTTCTCCCCTTCCCTGTATGGGGCATTAAAACCCTTGACAAGAAAACTCAGTTACGTTTTACATTTCACATGGAATCCAGAAAAGCGCATGTGCACCCCCGCATCCACGACCTGAGACATGAACTGGAAAAAGGCAGCCTCACACGCCGCCAGTTTCTACGGTATTCGACCCTGCTGGGCTTCTCCGCGGCCGCATCGGCCCATCTCCTTCAGGCGCTCCGACCGCGGAAGGCCGCGGCCGCCGCTTACGGCGGGAAGCTGAAGGTTTCAGGCATTCTCGGCAGAATCGAACACCCGGCACGGTCCAAATGGATGGCCCCTTCGCAACTGGTGCGGAACATAGCCGAATACCTCACTTACACGGACGCCGACAACATCACGAGGCCTTATCTATTGGAAGACTGGGAGGCGTCCGATGATCTGAAAACGTGGGCCCTGCATCTGCGTAAAGGCATCTTTTTCAACAATGCCCAGGAAATGACGGCCGACGATGTCGTCTTTTCCATGCAACAGTGGCTTGACAGCAAGGTCGGATCCCCCATGGCCGCCGTCATGGGTGCCTACCTCGACTCCTCGGGCATTGAAAAAGTGGATCGGTATCACCTGCGCCTCCATCTGACCCGGCCGGAACTGGCCCTTCCCGAGCATCTGTTCTACTATCCGGCCGTCATTTTGAATCACCGCACCTTCGAAGGCGATTTCATGAAAGCCCCCCATGGGACCGGCCCTTTCACCCTCGACACCTTCGAGGAAGGCAATCGCTGCGTTCTGAAAAAACGCATGAACTACTGGCAGCCCGGTCTTCCCTTCCTGAACGAGTTGGAATTCGTGCACCTGGGATTTGATGCCGCAACCCGTATCCAGGCACTCCAAAAGGGCGAGGTCGACATCGCCGACCTGAGCGGAACCGACGAACTCGACACCTTTTCCATGCTGAAGGCGGATCGCCATATTCGTATCGAACCGGTAGCCACCGCCCGGGTGAACGTGCTGCGCATGCGCGTGGACCGGGAGCCATGGCACGACAACAGGGTGCGCCGGGCACTCAAACTTTGCCAGTACCGTAGAAAAATCCTGCTCCTCGCCGGTATGCAAGAGGGGAGTGTGGGCCGGGACTGCCATGTCTACCCCGGCCATCCGGAGTATTGCCGCAAACCCGACATTCCGTACGACCCCCGCGAGGCCCGTACGCTTCTCAGGGATGCGGGCTACGCCGACGGCCTCGACGTTACCCTGACCATCGGCGACGATTGGCCGGACATTAAAAACTACGCCGAAATTCTCAAGCAGGATGCGGCCGAAGCGGGCTTCAGAATCCGGATCGAAAAAATATCCAACAAAAATTACAGGCAATCCTTCACGGAAATCGATTTGGGAATCACCCCCTGGGCACACCGCCCTCTGGGAACCATGGCTCTCAACCTGGCCTACACGGCGAATGCCGACGGAACCCCCACGCCCCTGAATGAAACCCGCTGGGTGGACGAGGAGTTCTCGCGGCTGCTGGCCGAAGCCAGCGTCACCCTGGAGGTGGAGAAACGCCGCAGAATTTTCTGCAGACTCGAGGACATCCAGACGGAAAGAGGCAGCATCGGGATTGCCTGGTGGCAAAACCGATGGAACGGCGTCCTCAAAAACGTTCAGGGGTTTCAATCTCACCCCAGCGGCTACCTGATCCTGGACCGGGTGTGGGTAAAAAAGTAGATACCCGGGCCCATAGCACCCGGCACTGGCAACCCCCTGGAAGGGGGCTTGGGCGCTTGATTATTGGACATTGCAGATAGCGGGCTGTGAGCTACGTGCTATCAGCGATGAGCTTTCCCATGGAATCCTTGAACCTGTTTACATGAGTGACGGCCGCCGTGACCACGAAAAATCTTGTCCAACAGATGCAGCACCGGGCCCAGGCCGTGCAGGCCGTTGTTCGGCGTATAAGCGACCGGCAGGCGGCCTTTCGATATGCCCTGGATCTGACCCTTGCGAGGGGCGGCCGCGGGATGGCGGTAGCGGGGTTTGAGGGTGGATGGGTGGAAGCTCGACGCCCGGCATGCACGGCGGCAGGAATCGAGCTCCTGGATACCGCTTTCAGGGACCACGCTGAAAACCTCCACACCGCGCTGACACCGGCGGACTGGGGGATTGCCGACACGGGCACCCTGGTAATCGACAGCGCCAGCGAGGATCTCCGCCTTGCGACCATGCTGGCCGAAGTCCACGTCGCCCTGCTGCCCGTTTCGAAAATCCGCCCGGATGCAGCGTCTCTGGAAACGCTTCTGGATACGGCGCTCAAGTCGGCCGCCCCGTCCTATCTGGCCTTCATCACCGGGGCCAGCCGGACCGCCGACATTGAACGGGTGCTGGCCATCGGTGTTCACGGTCCGCGGGAACTGCACATCCTTTTGATGGAATAAAATCGTACTGCTTCTTTGTGAAACGCACGGTGGTTGCCGTAAAAAAAATGACCATAAAAACCGCTCAGAATATCAGATCGTACAAGCAGCAGCTCAGGGAAGCACTGCGGGATCAATTCCTCCGTACGGCCCTGGGGAACTTCAACGCCGCCTATCGCGAAAACCGCCCCGGGGTATTCGCGGATATCGATTTCGAGAGTATTAAAAGGGAAATCGCCGGGGCCAAGGACGCCCTCCTGCCCCGGCTGCCGGAACTGTACCGGGCGTTTAAAGAACGCGCCGAAGAGGCCGGCGCCCACGTGCACGTGGCACAAGACGCCCTCGGCGCCAATCGCATT
>JAJDNW010000095.1 GCA_022340465.1 Deltaproteobacteria bacterium
TATCCATCATACCCCCATCAACTGGCGTTTGAAAGACTTGTTCATGGGTTTATCGCCCAGCCACATGGCGTAAATGGCCGAGGCAAAATCCTTTCCTTCGATCATACCCAATGGCTCTCCATTCAATGCCAGTTCAGTACCCCTGCCTGGCATGTAGGTTAAGGTATATCGATCCCCCGGTTTTACATCGCGGTAAAGGTTGTTGTGCAGCTCAACCCGCGGCATGAGTCGTTCCAGTGTTGCTGCGTCCAGGTTCTGAGACAGTATCTTATTGGTTGCCGCACCAAAATCTTCGCCTTTAATGGCATGGAAATATTCGATTTCGAGCCGTTTGGGTATGTCCGCCAGGACACGCTCCGGGCTTATATCGTCGGGCATGTAGAGGGCCCCGACATAGGCCTTTATGAACCCCAGATACCGGAATAAACCCGTCCCTCGCACCGGTAGCTCCTTCCCATCCACCGTGATGCTGTCCTGGAAAACCACGCCCTCAATTTCAGCCGCGGAGGCGCCCATACCCGACAGTAATACGGCACTTACAACCAAGGCAATCACATGATATGCTTTTGTTTTCATACGTTTTCCTTTCGATATGGTATACAGGCTGTCAGGGCTGTCCTGTGTCAGTAAAATCCACCTTTCGCTGTTTAAAGGTAAGCTTCAGAAAAAGGATGTTCAATAAGTAAATAATAATGTTTTATTAATAGGTATTAACTATTATTTTGGTCGGCACAATTGACTTGAAGAAGCAGAATGGGTAATGGTTACGTGTCAGGCCCGAGAAACCTTATCACTTAGGGGGTTTTAATGAACGCAATGTTTTTTCTAAAGCTCTACTTCCTGACGATACCGGTCTTTTTCCTGGTGGATATCATTTGGCTGGGTTACGTGGCAAAGCGCTTCTACCGCAGCAATCTGGATTTCATTCTGAGTCCAGACGTCAACTGGCCCGCGGCAATTTGCTTTTACCTGATATATATCATGGGGATTCTTTTTTTTGCTGTATCCCCGGCACTGGAGCGGGAATCCCTGGCAAGGGCCTTGCTGTGGGGCGGACTTTACGGTTTTTTCACCTATGCCACCTATGATTTGACCAATATGGCCCTGATCAAAGGCTGGCCTTTGAAAGTTGTCGTGGTTGATATCGGGTGGGGGGTAGTCCTGTGCGCAGTGGTTGCCGCTTCCAGTTTTCGCATTGCCAGGTGGCTCGTATAGCCGGTTACGAACGTGTTAGCTCATTGCTGTCAATTGTCATTCCAAGGAGCCCGTCATGGATGAAACGGTTTATCGGGGAATACTGGAGCGTCTGCCAGGAAAAGGCTATGATCCTAATACATTAATAACATCTGAGTAAACGGTTTCCATTCAATAGACCCCAAGGTTGCATAAACAGCATGACGGATAATAGATAATGCCCCGTAATACGTTATCTGTTCATACGCCTGAATTTAATCGTAACGTAAGGAGGACAACATGCTATGCCCCACCCACAAAGCAATCATCAATATGATAATCTTCCTGTCCGTTTTGTTTACGGTTGCAGCCCAGGCTGATGCCGACAACGACCTTAAATCCTTTTATATGGAGCTTGAAGCCGGACCAGTGTGGCAGTCCATGAACGATGTGCAGATTCCAGGCGACAGTGGAACAGAATTCTCCTTCAAAGACCTGACAGGCAGCGGTCCCTATGCTGTCGGGCGTTTCTCTTTCGGCTGGAATATCCGGGAACGCCACGGCTTGAGATTCGTGGCTGCCCCCTTGCGGGTCACTGGCAGCGGCACCTTTGATGAGCCGGTTGACTTTGCCGGTAAGACGTTTGCCGCCAACACGTCAACCGATGGAAATTATAAATTCGACACCTATCGCCTCACCTACCGCTACCAATTTCTGAATACAGATGCATGGCGTCTTCGCGCCGGTGCTGCACTGCTGTTGCGCGATGCAAAAATCGAGCTGGAGCAAAACGGCATAAAAGCCTCCGACAGCAACGTGGGCGTTGTTCCCCTGCTGAGCTTTGCCGCGGATTGGATGTTCGCAGAGCGTTGGGCGGCCATGCTTGATTTTGAAGGCCTTGCCGGCGGTCCTGGCAGGGCTTTCGATGTGGCCGTCAAGCTGCAGTACGATATCACCGACCGCTGGTATGCCGGTGGCGGCTACCGCATACTGGAAGGCGGGGCCGACAATGATACGGTCTACAACTTTGCCTGGTTCAACTTTGCATTTCTATCAGTGGGCTATCGGTTTTAGATGAAACTTCGTCATGACCCATTTCAAGTGTTTCGCGGCAGTCAAACGCCGGCAGGGCTTTATGCGCGCCAAAAATGGCTGGGTGAGGCGGATACGCCTGGGTGGCAAACAGATTTTCAGGAGGTCGTTGAAAAGCTATTCGCTGGCCAAATGCCGGATGGATCCTGGCAGCAAACCACCATGGCAACCATTAGCGCGCTTTTCGGGCTCCATCTCACCGTGCGCTCGGCCGATGACCGGATCGAGGATGCCCTGAACTGGCTTTTCCATAAAATGCAACGTGTCTTAGGAGAGGTCGACAACCGGCACGGCCCTGAGGTCGAATATACTGAATTAAAGGGATTGCCCTTTGCTCCGAGCCGCTCGGAAATGCTTTTGACCGGGGCCACACTTTTTTTGTGCAGTATTTTCAACCGTCAAAATGACCCGGCGGTACTGGCTGTTTACAAGCAGCTACATGAGGAGGAATTCATCAAGGAATACCTTTTCCGTGACATTGCATCCTTGCACAATATCTTCCGTGCCCTGGTGGTACATCCCGTATATGCCCATGAAGCCTTAACCACCGAGGCCGTCGATATATATGCAGGAATGCAGAAGGAAAATGGTGAGTGGGGAAACCATCTGCCCTTCTATCAGACCGTGAACGCCCTGGCCCATTTGAATTCACCAGAAGCCGAGGCCCAGCTTGAACGCGCTTTTCCACGACTGCTTGAAACCCAAAGCAGGAATGGTACCTGGGGCTGCCGTGACACGGAATGGAAGACGTTTTTGTGCATCCACGCCTTGAAAAACAAGGGCCTATTGTAAATGGTTCGATGGTTTTAATTGAGGTGGCCGCTAGTTGCCGAACATGGGCCCGGTGGGACCGAGGTGGCATGAGTAGCAACCGAATCCCCTGCGGGTTATGATGCTGAAGCTTTTCAGGCCTAACGCATCCGACATTTCCGGTACCAGCCGGTTGAGTTTCAGCCGGGTGGTGTCCGGGTATTGCTCGAATTCCGGCCCCAATAGAACCTCGCCGCTGAGCCGGGGCAGGTGATCGGTGGGCATGGCATAATCTTCACTCACGGCTCCCTGGCCATGGCACAAGGAACAGTCCACTTGCGCATGACGATCCGGGCGCCATTCGCGGAAGATGGCCGCGGCCCGCGGCAGGACCACCTGCCGCATGTGCACCTTGCGCTGGGCCATCGACATTTCAGACCAGGTCAGCGCTTTGCCGTCAGGGCCTGCCGGTCCCACGCGTTTGGGATAACAGCCGTTCAAAAGAATCAAAACAATCACCGCTATGGCGCCAACTGCAAAAAAATTTCGCTCAGCCATATGTCCCCCCACCATGGTTCACATCAACGACCGCCCGCAGAGCCCAAGGTATGAGAAAAGACCCTTTGACGAGGCACTGCCTGCCTTCGCTGCTGATTTGTATCATTTACCGGGTATGGTTAGCATAGATCGGCCGGCAGATAAACCTTTCACAATGGGTCTTCACATGGGTGCATCGAATTTCTTGCCGTACCCGGTCATTTCCACGTACCCTTTTGCGCTAATAGGCCGATCATGCTTGGTACCCTCGGCCGTGACACTACCCTCCCAATAGACAACCCCCGTGGTTGCCTGGGTCTGCATTTCCTGGTCGGCAACAGCCGATCGAACGTCCAATTCCAGGTCGAAGTCGGGAATGCGGATATTCCAGCGCACAGGATAGCGCGTTCCGGTAGCCGGGCTCAGCCATTGGTCTTGAACCTGAATGCTGAACTGATCGTGGCCGAGGGGTAGGGTATCCCCGCTGGAAAGAACCATCGTACCGCTGGAGGCCGGGTGGCGGGTGCCGTCGGCCTTACGCAGCAGAAACATCATCACTTCGGTTTGATCGCTGAGCTGCAGGCTGAACCAGTCCCAACCGACGATGCCGGGTTCTAGAAGGGCGGTGCTGTATTCATGGTCCATCCAGCTCAATCCCCGGACAGGGATGGCTTTATCGCCGATGCGTATGCGGCCCTCGGTTGCCAGGCGGGTAAACGAATAGTAGCAACTGGCTCTGTTGGGTGATGATCCCTTGCGGCTGTAGCCGTCCCGCCCGTGAGCCACCGGTGGTTTGAGGGGTGACAGCTGCAGCTCGAAACCGAAATCAGGGGCTTGGGCCGCCAGAAGCTGTTGCCCGGGTTCGATGACAGCCTGCCATTTTTTGAGAAAAATGGTGGTGCGATCGCGCTCTTGGGAAACACCGGACATTCCCAGCGCATTTCGAGCGGCCGCCTGGGCCTGATGGTGCCGCCGCGCAGCCACATCGGTGAGGGCCGCATGCGCGAAATAGATCTGGTTCGTACGCCATGCAGAGGGCCGCTCGGGCCAATCATCGCTTTTGCAAGTCGGGCGGGTTTGAATCCTGAAAAATGTCAGCTGAAAACCGTACGTTTTACGGTCATCGCTTTCCAGGTTGCCGGTATAGTACCACCATTCGGTACGAAACCCCGGGTGGGATCCGTGATCGGCCGGAAATGAAAAGCGGCAGGGCCCCTCGACAGAGAGAAATTCGCAGGCCGATACGGTGAGCCGGCCCGGATAGATGCCGCCCCCCGCGAAAATGGTGCAAAAAATCAGCCCCAGGCTGAACAACATACGCCCTGTATGGATGATTCGCTTCACTGTCAGGCCCTCAACACGACAGCCGGGGATTGTTTAAAAATCAACCTGAGTGCGGGTAAAGAAGCACCCAGCGCCACTAAAATGATAAGGGGGATGGATGTGCCCAGGGCGCCCCAGTCAACACGATAGAGAAACGTCCATCCAAAGGACTGGCGGTTGATGACGAAGATCAACAGGGTGGATAACATAAATCCGCAAACCAAACCGGCGAGTTCACCGATCACTACCATATAAACCGCCTCCCACAAAACCATGGAGCGGATTTGCCGATGGC
This sequence comes from Deltaproteobacteria bacterium, assembly GCA_022340465.1. Taxonomy (NCBI): domain Bacteria; kingdom Pseudomonadati; phylum Myxococcota; class Myxococcia; species Deltaproteobacteria bacterium. Next base: position 5,171 of record JAJDNW010000095.1, read on the forward strand.
TGCCGCCAATGGCAAACAGGGTGTTGATTTGTCTGGTTCGTTCCAGAATTAAAACGGTGAGCGTGGTGACGATGCCCATGGCCGCGATGAAAAGTGCAACCAAAAGCAGGACGCTGGTGATGGCAAACGTTTCGTCAAAGACCTGGAATATGTTGTCGCGCAACTGATTGCCGTCGATGACATCGATCTGTTCACCGGATTGTCGAAGCAG